>CAIVGC010000042.1 GCA_903905335.1 uncultured Methylococcaceae bacterium | reverse complement strand
GTCGTAATTTAAGATATTTATACGACATTTTTTACATTTTCATGCTCTTCAATTCGCTATATTTAAAATATATACTTGTTGACAAATTTTTTACCCACTACGATTCACATAGAGCCAATAAAGATTACGTTAAGTTGGCGGTTCTGCCCAATAGTTGACTTACTTTTTTCACAATCACTATGTGGATTTAAATAACATCAGTACTGGTAACTTAGGCTTGGATGTCTCTTAAGTCTAAATATTGTTAAGCTGAAGATTATTTATAAGTCGTTAACTATTTGATTTACATTCAATAATACCGCCACCTAAGCACACGTCATCTTGATAAAACACCACTGATTGTCCGGGTGTAATAGCCCGTTGTGGCTGATCAAATAATACGCGACAGCGATCATTGTCAAGTGGAATTACTTGGCAGGCTTGATCAGTTTGTCGATAACGAGTTTTGGCTGTGCAGGTTATGATTTCTGTTAGTGCTTGATTGCTACACCAGTCTAGTTGATTGGCTTCAAGAGTGTTATGCAACATGAGTGGATGATCGTGACCTTGGCCAATAATTAGTCTATTATTTTCTAAGTCCTTTTCTAGTACATACCAAGGTTCATCAGGCGCATTTTTTACACCACCAATCCCTAAGCCTTGGCGTTGTCCTAAGGTGTAATACATTAAGCCTTGGTGTTTGCCAATGTATTGGCCTTCTGGGGTAAACATTTCACCCGGTTGGGTGGGTAGGTATCGTTGCAAGAATTCGGTGAATTTACGTTCGCCAATAAAACATATGCCTGTACTGTCTTTTTTCTTATGATTATCAAAGCCTGCTTTTTTAGCTAAGGCACGAATCTCTGGCTTATGCAGATCGCCAATAGGAAATAGGGTTTTTGACAAAGCCTTTTGTCCCAAGGTATATAGGAAGTAACTTTGCTCCTTATTAGGATCTAGGCCTTTTAATAAGTAAAACTCGCCATCTTTTTCAGCGACGCGTGCATAGTGTCCGGTTGCTATGTAATCGGCACCTAAATCTTCAATGGCATAATTTAGAAAAGCCTTAAACTTAACATGCTTATTGCAGAGTATGTCTGGATTAGGTGTGCGCCCTGCCTTAAACTCAGATAAGAAGACTTCAAAGACTTCATCCCAGTATTCTGCGGCAAAATTAACCGTTTTTAGTGCGATACCCAGTTTGTCGCAGACTTGTTGTGCATCAGCAAGGTCTTCCATGGCGGTGCAATATGCTGTGCCGTCATCTTCTTCCCAATTCTTCATGAATAAGCCACTGACTTGATGGCCTTGTTCCAAAAGCTGTAAGGCTGTGACTGAAGAGTCAACTCCGCCAGACATGCCGACAATGATGTGTTTACTCATGTGAGGCTAGAAATGCTTTTAGTAAAGATAAAGGGTGGCGTTGCCCGCTGAGATAGTCATCTACGCTAGTTAAAACTAAGGGGCTGCGTAAACGATGCTGTTGTGCAGCAATTTCATCACGAGTAAGCCAGTGAGTTGCAACGATACCCTCGTCCAATTTTTGCGTGGGGTCATGGCTATGACAGTGACCAGAAAAACAGACGCGAAGAAATGTCGGCGATTTCAGGTTTTTACGCCAAAGTTGTAGAGATACAATATGTTCGGGTTCGAAGAGCCAGGCTGTTTCTTCCTGAGTTTCACGACAGACAGCGGCAATTAAATCTTCGTTTTCCTCTAAATGCCCCGCAGGCTGGTTAAATTGTAGTCCATGTGCGGTTTCTTCTTCCACGAGCAAAAAACGATTATCTTGTTGGATGATAGCGGCAACAGTAACGTGTGGTTTCCAAACCATTGGTGATTTCCGACTGGTAATAAAAACCAATATCTTACTAGATAAGGGCAACTTATGTTGGTAAAAATAGATGTTTATGAGTGTTTATAGTTCAGGCTTTTGGTTTTCGTTTAGGTGTTGCATTTAAATTTATGAAAATTTGTTATTTACATAGGCTTGAAATACTCTACTATTTATAGCATGTTAAAAACTGAAAGTGATTTGTTTATTTGCTTAATTTATGTCCGATTTTGAACCGTACGAAGATAATGATAGTGGTGTGGCGCTCCAAGAGGCAAAGCCTAAGCTCAAGAGGCCACCGCTATATAAAGTTATTTTATTAAATGATGACTTTACGCCAATGGATTTTGTTATTGAAATTTTAATGGATTTTTTTGCCATGCCTGAGCAAAAAGCCACGCAAGTGATGCTGCAAATACATACCCAAGGTGTTGGCGTTTGCGGAACTTATAGTAAGGATGTGGCTGAGACCAAGGTCTATATAGTCAATGAATATTCACGAAGTCATCAGCACCCGTTATTGTGTTCGATGGAAATTGTATAACTAGGAGCGCTTATGTTAAGTAAAGAACTTGAAGTTACCTTAAATGCCGCCTTTAAAAACGCGCATGATAACCGTCATGAATTTATTACGGTTGAGCATTTATTGTTGGGATTGCTTGATAATAGTGTGGCAGGAGACATTATGAAAGCTTGTGGCTGCGACCTAGTAATATTACGCGAGCAGTTAGTGCATTTTATTGATGATACCATTTCATTGATTCCAATAGGTATTGAGCGTGAAACTCAGCCGACCTTAGGTTTTCAGCGGGTACTGCAGCGAGCTGTTTTTCATGTTCAGGCTTCTGACAAGAATGAAGTTACGGGCGCTAATTTATTTGTT
The DNA here is from genome assembly GCA_903905335.1 of uncultured Methylococcaceae bacterium. Lineage (GTDB taxonomy): Bacteria > Pseudomonadota > Gammaproteobacteria > Methylococcales > Methylomonadaceae > Methylobacter_C. The sequence continues at coordinate 4,523 of CAIVGC010000042.1, read as the reverse complement.
GCTTTGTTTAGCGAGCAAGATTCTCACGCAGTTTATCTTTTGAATAAACAAGATGTGTCGCGATTGGATGTAGTTAATTATCTGGCGCATGGCATTTCAAAAATGGATCAAGATCATGTTGCTCCAAAAGATTCCTCGTCTGAGTCTAGCGGCACTGATAGTGAAGCGGGGAGTCCATTAGAAAAGTATACTACTAATCTCAATGAAGAGGCCTTGCAGGGTCGAATTGATCCCTTAATTGGTAGAGAGCTTGAGCTTGAGCGCACCATTCAAACACTTTGTCGACGTCGTAAAAATAATCCCTTGTTAGTCGGAGAGGCAGGCGTTGGCAAAACAGCCATTGCAGAAGGCTTGGCAAAAAGAATTGTTGATAAAGAAGTGCCTGAGATCTTAATGAATAGTGTGATTTATTCTTTAGACTTAGGCGCATTGGTCGCGGGTACTAAATACCGTGGTGATTTTGAAAAGCGCCTTAAAGCTTTAATGAATCAGCTTAAAAAAGAGCCAGATTTCATATTGTTTATCGATGAGATTCATACCATTATTGGTGCAGGTTCTGCTTCAGGCGGCGTCATGGATGCTTCTAATTTAATTAAGCCCTCCTTAGCTTCTGGCCAGTTGCGTTGTATAGGTTCAACTACGTATCAAGAATATCGTGGCATATTTGAGAAAGATCATGCTCTGGCGCGTAGATTCCAGAAGATTGATGTTTTGGAGCCTTCAGTCGAAGATACCATCTTGATTCTAAAGGGTCTTAAGTCGCGCTTTGAAGAGCATCATAATGTGAAATATTCTGCTGATGCCTTGCGCGTTGCTGCTGAATTATCGGATCGCTATATTACTGATAGACATTTACCAGACAAAGCCATTGACGTGATTGATGAGGCTGGTGCAAAACAGCGTATGGCGACAGTAGAGATGCGTAAAGAAGAAATTGATGTGGCTGAGATAGAAGATATCGTTTCAAAAATTGCTAGAGTACCGGCAAGATCAGTGTCTTCTAATGATATTGATAAGCTCGCTAATCTTGAGAAAAACTTGAAAATGCTTGTGTTTGGTCAAGATGAGGCAATTTCTGCTTTAGCCTCAGCCATAAAATTATCGCGTGCCGGCTTAAGAGATGTTCAAAAGACCATAGGCTCTTTTATATTTGCAGGCCCAACCGGCGTAGGTAAGACAGAGGTCACTAGGCAATTAGCCAAGGTATTAGGCGTAGAATTAATTCGTTTTGATATGTCGGAATATATGGAGCGACACACAGTCTCTAGGCTGATTGGTGCGCCTCCGGGCTATGTTGGCTTTGATCAAGGTGGTTTATTAACTGAGCAGGTCAATAAGCATCCTCATGCCGTGTTACTGCTGGATGAGTTGGAAAAGGCTCATCCAGATGTCTTTAATTTATTATTGCAAGTTATGGATCATGGTTCTTTGACCGACAATAATGGCCGTAAGGCGGATTTTCGCAATATTATTTTAGTCATGACTACCAATGCCGGTGCGGAAGAGGGAAGTCGTGCCACGATGGGCTTTACTCAGCAAGATCATGCTACCGACAGTATGAAGATTATAGAAAAAGGCTTTAGTCCTGAATTTCGCAACCGTTTAGATGCGATCATTCAATTTAAGCCCTTAGATATATCAATTGTAGGGTCTGTGGTAGATAAGTTTATTTTTGAGTTAGAAGCCATGCTTAGCGACAAGCATGTGACCTTAACTTTGGATGCTGATGCTCGTTTATGGTTAGCAGAAAATGGTTGTGACGCCAAAATGGGTGCAAGACCAATGGCGCGCTTAATTCAAGAAAAAATCAAGAAACCTTTGGCTAATGACTTGCTGTTTGGCAAGCTCACCAATGGGGGGCATGTAAGGATTTACATCGAAAAAGACGAAGTATGTTTCGCTATAGAAAGCAATGAAATGGCTGTCTCTGAGGCTGATTTTTAATGGGGCAACTCAGCTAAGCTTTATAGCTAACGGTTAATTACAAAACTTAAGGTTAGTCTATTGATGGATGTGGGGTACTCCTTATGGGGAGTATCCATCCTGAGATGGTATTAGCGCATACGGAAAGTAATACGTCCTTTACTTAAATCATAAGGTGTCATTTCAACTTTAACACTATCACCGGTTAATATTCGGATATAATGTTTGCGCATTTTTCCTGAAATGTGAGCAGTCACAACGTGACCGTTTTCAAGTTCGACACGGAACATGGTGTTCGGAAGCGTGTCAATTACCTTGCCTTCCATTTCAATCTGATCTTCTTTGGCCATTTATTACTGTCTCAACTATAAAAGTCGCTAATGATATCATAAGTTGATAGTTAACAATAGTTGAATCAAATGATTTTTATTGGTTTATGGATTTTTCCTGTAACTCTAAAAACTCAGGAATACGTTGATCTAACCAGAAAATTGGCTTTAAAGGATTGTTACCCATGACAAAGCCAACATGACCGCCTTCTAGGGTTTGCTCTAATTTTACGCAGGACGATAATTCATCTAGAGTTGGAATGACTGAAAGGGTCATAAACGGATCATCTGTGGCTTGTATTAACAACGTGGGTACTGTTATGGCTTTAAGAAATTGCCTTGAACTAGAGCGCTGATAATAATCCAAACTGTTTTTAAAGCCATGCAGTTTGGCGACCACGCGATCATCATATTGCCAAAAAGACTGAATGTCTGATAAATCACCCAGCTGGGCTAGTTTATTTGCTTCTTCCTGTTTATTGAGCTTTTGTAAATAAAGCTGTTTTTCTCGAATATACTGCTTTAGTTCCTCTAGTAAGTGCTTGCGATAGACTTTAGAGAAGCCTTGATCCAATTTTGTTGCGCAAGCATTTAACAGAAAGGGCACAGAAACGGCGACAGCCGCAAACAATGATAGTTGAGAAGTTTGTTCACCTAACCACTTTAGCAAAACATTGCCACCCAAGGAAAAGCCAATAGCGGCAATAGGTGTGTTAGGTTCTCGTTGCCGTAGTGTTTGATAAAGAAAATGTATGTCTTCGGTTTCACCTGAATGATAACAGCGTGCGCTATGATTATATTCGCCGCTACAACCTCGGAAATTTAAAACAACGCTACGAAAACCTTTGTCTAATAGTGATAGTTGTAAACCAACAATGTAACTAGATTGAGAACTGCCCGCTAAACCATGTAATAAAATAACTAAAGGTTGATAGTCTTCACCATACCAATCAAGATCAATAAAATCATGGTCTGGGGTTATTAATCGCTCACGCCGTAAAGTTAATGCGGGGGTTCGCCTTATTAAAGCTGGATATAAAGTTTGTAAATGAGGGTTCTTTAACCACCAGGCTGCTTTAAAGCTTGTTTCAATTAACAAATGGTTTATCCTCGAGTTGATTTCACTAATACCTAAAGCTTACCTTAAAGACTCTGAAACAAAAACATGTTAAATATTGCACTATTTGAACCTAAAATTCCGCAAAACACCGGTAATATTATTCGTTTGACTGCGAATAACGGCTACCATTTACATTTGATAGAGCCTTTAGGCTTTGACTTTGAAGAAAAAAATTTACGTCGTTCTGGGCTAGATTATTTTGATATGGCTAAGATTAGTCGATACCCAGATTACCCAACCTTTTTGCTGGCTATGCAGGGTAATCGAATTTTAGCTATTACCACAAAAGGCACGAATCTCTATACCAACATAGAGTATCAATCGGGTGATGTTTTGTTGTTTGGCTCTGAAACTGCGGGTCTGCCTAGTTATATTCATGGGTCTTTACCAGCAGAGCACCAGTTGAGAGTTCCCATGCAGCCTAATAATCGTAGTATGAATTTATCCAATACCGTGGCTTTGGTGAGTTATGAGTCTTGGCGGCAGTTGGGGTTTTTAGGGGGGGAGTAATAACTTCAACATTATAAAGCCGAAGCTTCCTAAGCGAATAAGCCTCCTAGTGCTGATGCTACTTACAAAGGTGGCTTTATAGGTCGGCGCAGTTAGCGGCAGTGATTAATAGGCGTCTAGCAATGACAGCCAGACGTCGCAATGGGACAGCCAGACAACTAGCAAGCATCCATAGCTATTATGGTTCTATGTTTTTACGGTGGGTAATGTCATCAATGAGCTTGATATTAACAAACTAACAGCGCCGTCATTCCTGTATGCATTCACCTCAGGCTATCCTGCCACGCCCTTCGGGTAAATGTCTGTCTGTTCCTACAGATTTGTGCAGGAAACCCGTTGCCATGGAGGGTGAGGCACATCACTATACGTTTCAGGCTAAGCACACTAACTACGACACATACATCCTTGTATTCTGGATCACGGCAGTCCATGCCGTGATGACAAATGGGGTGTTTTTCAGGTACTTATAAGTGTGTAGTTATCGATTTACTCACTACGGATCATATAGAGCCTTCAAGCTTCTCATGCAATGACTTATGCAACGATTAATACTATCTTTACTTTGACTTATGTTTTATCCATTTTTCAAGTACTGAATATAAAATCTGCTCATCAATAGGCTTGGGAATAAAATCAACCAT
>CAIVGC010000041.1 GCA_903905335.1 uncultured Methylococcaceae bacterium | reverse complement strand
GTGTTTATTATTTATCCTGATAAACCTGAAGAGTTAAATTCTGAATTAAGACATACACATTTTGCCCCTATTCTTTCTACCCTTAATACGATGGGCGGCAAGATTGTTTTAGTTGCAGACGATAAAAGATGGTCGGCTGACTATTACAGGGACGGGATACATCCCTCAGGAGAAGGTAATCGTGTGTTGGCTGAAATAATTGCTGATGCGATGAAGTAATATGGGGGTATTTGTCCTCATTCCCACGCGCTGCGTGGGAACTAGGGTCTAGGGCCGTACGGCGTATAAATGTAGATACTCTGTTCAAAGTCAAAGGTATTTACGTTCATTTTTAACTATACGGCCGAGATCGGAATTTTATACGACCGTACGGCATATCAATCTGTAGGGTGGATTCGGAGCGAAAGCGACAATCCACCACAAACGGAGCGATAAACTAACCCTCACTTGGATGCTTCCTCGTGAGGTTTTTTTTCGATTGTTTTCGATCTTGCGTGTGTGCGGCGGATTGCTGTCGCGAATTCGCCCTACGACTTACGGACTTTATATCTAGCCAGTGTTACTTTAGCCAAATTGCTGTTAGACTTTCAAAATATTTAATATTGGCATGATCGCTTTTCGTTTTAATTTTTTGGTAACGAACATCGCTAAATTATAGACGTACGCGACAATCAATAAATTGGTGCTTCTGGTGGCCGTTAATGGCTATTAATAAAACAGTAAAAGGTGACTCATGAACATTTCTGTATCGATTGATTTTACGCAACTTAAAAATGCGGTTGCACAATGCGATGTTACTGAAAAATTGGAATTGTTACAGATACTTGAAACTGAAACGTTCCCAAACCGCTTTAAAAAACTCCTTGAACAAGTAAAAACCGACACTTTGAACTTGGACGATATTACCGCAGAAGTAGAAGCCATCAGACAGGCAAGATACGATGCGCGTCGTAATTGATACCAATATTTGGATTAGTTTCCTCATCGGTAAATCGCTAACTGGTTTAAGTGATGCGATTATTTCTGGTCGCATCACGATTTTGTTTAGTGAGGAACTTTTTGCAGAATTGATTGAGGTATTACAACGACCTAAGTTTAAAAAATACTTTTCCGAAACTGCCATTGAGAAATTAATTATTATACTTTATGACCGAGTAGAATGGATTGAGATCACTCATCACTTTGACGATTGCAGGGATAAAAAAGACAACTTTCTTCTAGATTTATCAGTCTCAGGACATGCCGATTATTTAGTAACTGGTGATGATGATTTATTAACGTTAAATCCATTTTATGGCATCCAGATTGTTTCTTATCGTACTTTTCAAGATTCCCTTTCAGCTAATTAATCGAGTAGCTAAGGCCCATATTATGAAGTCTGAAGTGCTTTACACTCTCATAAGTATAACAAGACATCTACCGTCCAAGCACGTCTGCTGGCGACGTGTATCTTAAACTGACCGTCATAGATGATGTGTTAATCGTATCCTTTAAGGAGCTATGAATATGAAATGCCCTGTATGCGGTGCTGCAAAATTAATCAATGATACCCGATATTTTTAAGTATTTTTAAGGGACAGACCACGGTTTATTTTATAGCCAATATAGCCAACAAAAATAACTGGGGTTAATAATCAATGGATAATTTTGTTGTGCTATACTCCGACCTTAGAGTTTTTTGATGAGTATTGGGTTATGGTCGCAATTACATTTGATACATTAAAGTATGCCAATAGGCTAAAAGCGGCAGGAGCCGAATCACGTATAGCTGAGGCTGAAGCAGAGGCGCTGGCTGAAGTTTTTGAGTTGAATTTGAAAGAAGTTGCTACCCGTGAAGACCTAAAGCAAATGGAAGAGCGATTAAGTGAGAAAATGGATGCTAGATTCCTTCAATTGGATGCTCGATTTCTGCAACTTGAACAGCGCATGATTATTAAATTAGGCGGGTTAATGGTTGTTGCAATCGGAGCAGTTGCTACATTGGTTAAGATTCTATAACAAGGAATAACGAATAAAGGAGTCATATACCTTTATTTTAACCCATTAATCCACATCAAGATGAGCTTCCCATTATGATAGGTATGTTAAGGGCTTATGCTAGTCGTTAATCGTCTTTTTATCGTTCCCACGCTGGAGCGTCACTGCCATTAAGTTAAGCTTTATTACCTGCAAAGCCATGAGATAATAAATCAATTTAGAATTTTTCATGGCGAAAAAGCATCGAGCAATTGAAGTGAGTAAAGAACAGATTGAAGCGAAAGAATTCAAAGCCCTTC
>CAIVGC010000040.1 GCA_903905335.1 uncultured Methylococcaceae bacterium | reverse complement strand
GTAAAATTACGCTTTTAAGTTTTATTTACTGATGTTTACTCCGTAAGGTCTTTTTATTCTCGTTTGCCGCGCTTGAGTAGGAGGGCAGGAAGTAGCGGCAATCGAGCCGCCTTTTCTTTGGATACATTCTAAAGGCTGCGCAAAAGAAAGTATCTCGCCTTCGGGTGCGCTAACCCAATTAACACATCGTCGCGATAGCAACCTCATTATTATTATTTTTTTAAATCGCTGTATGGCGGTTGCTTAAGATCAGATACTAACCGCGAAGCCAGTACCCGCACCATAGCTGATAATCTTTATAGCCCTAGCCTACTTGGTTTTGTATTTACATTTGCGTCTTATGCTATCTTCAATTTACCGCAAATTTGACCAGTCGGAACATAGCCCTATATGATGGCTTATGAATAAAAAAATAAAAACAGCCTTTGTCTGCGACCAATGCGGTGCCGATTATCCTCGCTGGGGTGGTCAATGCACCAGTTGTGGCGAATGGAACACCATCAAAGAAGTCCGATTAGGTTCTGCTAGCAAAGAGCGCAGTAGTCGTAGCGGTTATGCGGGCAGTCAAACTGAAGTTAAATTATTATCCGATGTTAATTTATCGCAAGCAGAACGTATTTCTACTGGCATTTCAGAGTTTGATCGCGTCTTAGGCGGCGGCATAGTTACCGGCAGTGTGGTGCTATTAGGCGGCGCACCTGGCGCTGGTAAAAGTACTTTATTATTACAGGCTATCGCTAATATTGCTGATCGAGGTGTTAGCGTTTTATATGTATCCGGTGAAGAATCACTGCAACAAATTGCTGAACGCGCCAATCGTCTAAAGTTGCCTGCCGATAAAATCATGATGTTAATGGAAACATCGGTACAGCGTATTTGCGACCTCTTAGAGATTATCAAACCACAGATTCTAGTCATAGATTCCATACAAGTCATGCATACTCAAGACAGCGATTCTGCTCCCGGCTCCGTCTCTCAAGTGAGAGAATCAGCTAGTTATCTGACTCAGTATGCAAAGAAAAATCATGTCTCTATCTTTATGATCGGACATGTGACTAAAGATCAATCATTGGCAGGCCCTATGACTTTAAGTCATATTGTTGATACCCAAGTCATGCTGGGCTCTACTGATGATGCGCGCTTTAGAGTCTTAAGAGCTGATAAAAATCGCTTTGGTAGTGTTGGAGAATTAGGATTCTTTGCTATGGATAGTTCTGGACTTAAAGAAGTTAAAAATCCATCGGCCATGTTTTTGAATAGAGCTGAAAAACCATCCTCTGGCAGTGTGGTGACGGTATTGTGGGAAGGCACTCGCCCCTTGCTTGTAGAAATTCAAGCTTTAGTCACTGAATGTCAGTATGGAAATCCTAGAAGACTGACGGTGGGTTTCGATCAAAATAGACTTGCTATGTTATTAGCCGTACTTTATCGCCACGGTGGTATTTTTACGGCGCAAGATGAAATCTACGCTAATGTTGTAGGTGGTATTAAAATCACAGAAACCAGTTCTGATTTAGCGATTGTGGTCGGCATTGTTTCTAGCCTGAAAGATAAAATTATTCCTCATGAAGTATTCTTCTTTGGTGAAATTGGTTTAAGTGGTGAAATAAGACCTGTCGCCAATGGCCATGCGCGCTTGAATGATGCCGCGAAACATGGCTTTAAAAAAGCCATTATCCCTAAAGCTAATGCACCGAAAACAGCGATTAAAGGCTTAGAAATTCATGCGGTGTCTACGCTTTCAGAAGCCTTGGATTATCTTGCTGAGATGTAGGTGAATTTTTCATCATTCCCTCGCTCTGCGTGGAAATGCATCCTGCATGGCTCCAGCGGTGCGTGAGGCAAAGCCTAGCAACGATATAAATATACAGGACTCATTCACAACTAGAGATGAAAATAAGCCCTTGGTGAGGTATCATATCGCACTGAACTGGTTGCTAAACATAAAACCTATACTTAGCGTTTTATAGACTAATACCCTATTAAAAAACATTGCCCAATCATACGACTTGAACATCATGACTCAACGAAGTGCCAGCATCGAACGCAATACGCTAGAAACTCAAATTACTTGTAGCATCAATTTAGACGGCACGGGTATCGCAAGCTTTGTAACGGGCGTGCCTTTTCTTGATCACATGCTCGATCAAGTGGCTAGACATGGCTTAATTGATATAGACATTAACGCTAAAGGCGACCTAGAGATCGATGCGCATCATACCGTCGAAGATATCGGCATTACCTTAGGCCAAGCCTTTGCTAAAGCAATCGGTGACAAAAAAGGTCTATGCCGATATGGACATTCTTATGTGCCTTTAGATGAAGCCTTATCCAGAGTTGTGATAGATTTCTCAGGTCGCCCTGGCTTGTACTATGAGGTTAACTTTCCTAAAGCTATCATCGGCCGTTTTGATGTCGACTTGTTTAGAGAGTTTTTTCAAGGCTTTGTAAACCATGCCGGCGTTACCTTACATATCGATAATATAAAAGGTGCCAATGCACATCATATTGCCGAAACTATTTTTAAGGCTTTAGGTCGTGCTATCCGTATGGCTGTAAGCGCCGACCCGCGTATGGCAGGCATAATGCCTTCGACCAAAGGCAGTCTTTAATAAAGTCTAGTGATCATTTAGACTTGCACCTTATATCTCACAAAAGCTTAATTTAATTATGTCCACTGTTGCTGTTATTGATTACGGAATGGGTAATTTGCATTCAATTGCCAAAGCCCTGCAACATGCCGCCCCTGACGTTGATGTACAGATTGTTACCGATGCCCAGCAAATTTTGCACGCTGATAGGGTGGTGTTCCCCGGTGTTGGCGCGATGCGCGATTGTATGCAAGCACTGAATCAATCGGGTTTATCAGATGTCATCCGTGACGTTGCTAAAACCAAACCCTTATTAGGTATCTGCTTAGGTATGCAGGCCTTATTATCTGATAGCGAAGAAAATGGCTCTACACTAGGTTTAGATATTTTCTCAGGACATGTGCTGCGCTTTGCAGAGGCTTTAAGCGATAGTGAGGGTAATAAGCTTAAAATCCCTCATATGGGCTGGAATCAAGTGCATCAACGGCCACATCCGTTGTGGGATAAAATACCTCAAGATAGTCGTTTTTATTTTGTGCATAGTTATTATGCAAAGCCCAATGAAACATCGGTCATTGCAGCAACCACAGACTACCCAAACGCTTTTGCTTGCGCCTTGTCTCACCAGAATGTTTTTGCTGTACAATTTCACCCTGAAAAAAGTCAGACAGTCGGCCTACAGCTACTGAATAACTTTTTACATTGGGATGGTCAATCTTAGATCACTACATGTTATTAAGGATTTTGTTTTTATGTTGTTAATACCCGCAATTGATTTAAAAGATGGAAAATGTGTGCGCTTACGTCAAGGCCGCATGGATGATGATACGGTTTTTTCTGATGATCCGGTCGCTGTTGCAGGACGTTGGGCTGCCGCTGGCGCAAAAAGAATTCATTTAGTAGATTTAGATGGTGCTTTTGCTGGCAAGCCTGTTAATGCAGATATCATTAAAGCAATCGTCACGGCCTATCCTGAGATGCCTGTACAAATAGGCGGCGGTATTCGTGATGAAGAAACTATTCAAGCCTATTTAGATGCAGGTGTGGAATATGTCATTATCGGCACTAAAGCAGTTAATGAACCACATTTTGTTAGAGATATGGCGAGAGAATATCCACGTCGTATTATTGTGGGCTTAGATGCAAAAGACGGTAAAGTCGCTATTGATGGTTGGTCTAAACTTTCCAAACACGATGTTATCGACTTAGCACAACACTTTGAAGCCGACGGCGTTGAAGCCATCATCTACACCGACATTTCCAGAGACGGCATGATGCAAGGTGTTAACGTTGAAGCCACGGCCAGATTAGCTCGCGCCATTAAAATCCCTGTGATAGCTTCAGGTGGCATTACTAATATCGACGACATTAAAGGCTTAGGAGCCGTCGCTCATGATGGCATTATGGGCGCAATTACTGGCAGAGCGATTTATGAAGGCACGCTGGATTTTGTTGAAGCACGCATACTTGCGGAATCTTATTAAGCTATGAGTTTAGCTAAGCGTATTATTCCTTGCCTAGATGTCGATAATGGGCGCGTGGTTAAAGGCGTGAAATTTGTTGATATTCGTGATGCCGGTGATCCTGTCGAAGTTGCTAGACGTTATGATCGTGAAGGTGCGGATGAAATTACTTTTTTGGACATTACCGCAACCCATGATAATCGTGACACTATTGTTCATGTTGTCGAGCAAGTCGCTAGCGAAGTTTTCATTCCGTTAACCGTAGGCGGTGGCATCAGAACTTTAGATGATATACGTCGTATGCTCAATGCCGGTGCGGATAAAGTCGGTATTAACAGTGCCGCTGTCTTTAATCCTGAGTTTGTCAGTGAAGCGGCTCAACGTTTTGGTTCACAATGTATCGTAGTCGCAATTGATGCTAAAAAAGTCAGTGCTCAAGGTGAAGCTAATCGCTGGGAAATCTTCACGCATGGCGGACGTAAAGCGACGGGTATAGATGCTATAGCATGGGCTGAAAAGATGGTCAGTTATGGCGCAGGTGAGATTCTATTAACCAGTATGGATAGAGATGGGACCCGCGAAGGCTTTGATTTACTATTAACACGCGCCATTAGTGAAGCGGTCAGTGTACCAGTCATCGCCTCAGGAGGCGTGGGTAATTTAGATCATCTAGCCGAAGGTGTAATTACTGGCAAAGCCGATGCTGTCTTAGCCGCCAGTATTTTTCATTTTGCCGAATATACCATACAACAAGCTAAAGAACACATGGCCTCACGCGGTATTGAGATGCGTTTATGAGCGACGCTTGGCAAGATGAGATACGCTGGACAGAAGAGGGTTTAGTACCTGTAATTGCCCAGCAAGCAAACACAGGAAAAATCCTCATGTTTGCTTGGATGAATCGTGAATCTTTAGCTTTAACGGTAGCAGAAGGTTATGCCGTTTATTGGTCTAGATCACGTCAACGCTTATGGCGTAAAGGCGAAGAATCGGGCCATAGACAAAAAGTAATCGATTTGTTTTTGGATTGTGACGAAGATGTTATTTTATTAAAAATCGAACAAGAAGGCGGCATTGCTTGTCATACCGGCCGTGAAAGCTGCTTTTATCGTCGTTTAATTAATAAACAATGGCAGTCTATCGAACCTATATTAAAAGATCCTAATACTATTTACACAAAGAAATGAAAGACACTTTACAACAATTAGCTGATATTTTAGAACAACGTAAATTAGAATCCGCCGATAAATCTTATGTCGCTAGTCTTTATGCCAAAGGCCTAGATACTATTCTAAAGAAAGTCGGTGAAGAAGCGACAGAAACCGTTATTGCCGCCAAAAATGGTGATAAAGAACAAATTATTTATGAAACCGCTGATTTATGGTTTCATTGTTTGGTTATGCTCGCCGATCAAGGCTTAGGACCCAATGATGTATTGCAAGAACTACAACGTCGCTTTGGCTTGTCAGGGTTAGAAGAAAAAGCACAGCGTAACAAAAGCTAATTGGCTCACGGGACAGGTCGCGACCTGTCCCTACGGTGTTTCAAAGTTCCGTAGGATGGGTAGAGCGCTAGCGAAACCCATCGATGACATAAGTTTGATGGGTTTCACTTTGTTCTACCCATCCTACGATCTAATAAGATCATTTTGTATTTTATGATAATTATCCTAAGATGATGACCTAATACGTCACTGGAGTTACAACATGCACGTCAGCATCACCCAATTATTAATTATATTAGTTATCGTCATTGTGCTATTCGGCACTAAAAAACTCCGTAATGTAGGCTCAGACTTAGGCGGAGCTATAAAAAGTTTTCGTGCAGCCGTTAAAGAAGGCGAAGAAGACAAAAAATCGACCGAACAAGATGGCGAAAGCCTAGACGGTGAAATCACCTCTAAGAAAAGCGAAAAAATATAATATGTTTGAAGTTGGTTTTTCTGAACTGGTCATGGTCGCTTTAGTCAGCTTATTGGTTATAGGTCCAGAGCGCTTACCAAAAGTAGCCAGACTTGCCGGTTTCTGGATAGGTAAAGCGCGCAGTATAGCCGCTACCTTCAAAGAAGAAATCAAACAAGAACTTCATACAGAAGAATTACGTCAGATATTTAATGAACAAGCGCAGTTGCACGAATTTCATGCGGCACTCAATGAAACAAACGAAGCGATTGAAGCTATTCAATCTACGATCACTCCTAACATTGAAGAAACACTAGAGCACAAAATCCCCGATGAACTCAAATAGTTTCGAAGAAATATCTCAACCTTTCATCAGTCATCTGATTGAGTTGCGTAATCGACTATTAAAGGTCATCAGCTTCGTAATTGTAGTATTTTTAGGTCTGTCCGTTTATGCCAATCAAATCTATAGCTATTTGGCTGGGCCGCTACTAAAGCACATGCCTAAAAATAGCACTATGATTGCTATTGATGTTGCTTCACCCTTTTTTACGCCGTTTAAACTGGCGCTAGTTGCCGCTATTTTTATTTCAGTTCCTGTTATTCTTTATCAATTCTGGTCTTTTGTCGCACCTGGGCTTTATAAACGCGAACGTCGGATGATTTTTCCGCTACTCATTGCCAGCACCTTGCTGTTCTTTCTAGGTGTCGCTTTTGCTTATTACGTTGTTTTTCCACTGATGTTTGGGTTTTTAACTGCGGCTGCACCTGAAGGTGTAGCAGTCATGACTGACATTAGCAAATACCTAGATTTTGTACTTGCCTTATTCTTTGCCTTTGGTGTTTGTTTTGAAGTGCCTATTTTTACCATCGTCTTAGTCTGGACAGGCTTGGTTACACCTGCAGACCTATCTGAAAAACGCCCGTATGTGATTGTTGGCGCCTTTGTTATCGGCATGTTTTTAACACCCCCTGATGCGATTTCACAAACGATGCTTGCGGTACCGATGTGGATGTTATTTGAACTCGGTTTGTTGTGTTCTAGGTTATTCGTGCATAAAGATACTACTGATGACAATGAGCTCGATAAAATAGAACGGCTTAGTGACTAACATTATTGATCTATCCACTCATAAAGCTCAGTTAAGGTCGCATCACACTTACAACAACTCGTCCCACATGAAGACTCTAGCGGTATTTTTCGCACACTGCCTTTTCTAACCCACTTATCCAGCATGCCACGTAAAGCATCGGCATCCATATTAAAATGAGTTACCAAATCAGCTAAAGCACAGCGACGCTGTTGTTTTAAATAACTACGCAAATCAGATAATATCATTGACTGACTCCTGAGCTTGTTTTGCCATCGCCTGCTTTCCTGTTAGCCATAATGCCACTATCACCATCACAAAAGCGCTGATCAACCCGCTGATCCACATCAGAGAATAATCAGGATGACGTTCATAAGTCATGGCCTGATAAAACACCGTAGCGGTCATATAAGCAATACCGGTAGTCCAAAACACCACAAACACTGTCCAAACGGTATTGGTTTCTCTATGTATCGCCGCAGTCGCTGCAACACAGGGGGCATACAATAAAATGAAAAGCAGATAAGCAAAAGCACCCACTTTTCCATCATAGCGTTGCTGCATAGCGGCAAAGGTATTGGTTTTAACCTTTTGTTCGTCTGCTGCAACAGCCATATCATCGACTGTGCCTATATTAAGACCCAAAGGATCTAATAGATGATCAGCAACCGTACTTAAGTTATCAGGTATGGTCTGTAAAGCAGCCATTAAGGCTTCGCTAAGCACAAAGGGGGCTTTATCAAGCAAACCACTATCTGAGTCTGATAATTGGCTATATAACGCATCTAGCGTACCTACCACAGCCTCTTTAGCCAATACCCCAGTAAAAACACCTACGGTTGCCGGCCAATTATCTTTTTCTATACCCATAGGCTTAAACAATGGCGTTAAGGTTTTACCTATTTCACTCAATACCGATTGATTACTGTTTTCTTGGCCAAAGCTACCATCAGTGCCCCACGCATTCAGGAAATTTAATACCAAGACCATCGGCACTATGATTCTACCGGCGTTAATCAAAAAAGATTTAAGTCTATCCCAAGTCCTCGTAAATACACCACGCAAGGTAGGCATATGATAGGCAGGCAACTCCATAATAAACGGTGAGGCCTCCCCTTTAAATAAAGTGTGACGCATAATTAAACCCGTCAATACAGCCACCGCTATACCTAACAAATATAAACCAAAAACAATATTCTGCCCACCGACAGGAAAAAATGCAGCAGCAAATAAAGCATAGACCGGCAATCTGGCTCCGCAAGACATAAAAGGATTCATCAGATTAGTCAGTATTCGATCACGCTGATTTTCAAGTGTTCGTGTTGCCATAATGGCAGGCACATTACAGCCAAAACCTACGATCATGGGCACAAAAGACTTACCTGGCAAACCTATCATGCGCATAAATCTATCCATGACAAAAGCGGCTCTGGACATATAGCCAGAATCTTCGAGTGCCGACAGAAACAAGAATAAGAAACCAATAATGGGTATGAAGGTAGCAACCACTTGTATACCGCCTCCTAACCCTTTAGTTATTAACACAATCAACCACTGAGGCAGATGATAATCTAATAACATACCACCTAAACCATCAATCAATAACGCGCCAACGGCTTGTTCAAAAAAATCAACAAAGGCAGTACCTATATTAATAGTGAACATAAATAGGGTGTACATCACTAACAGAAAAACCGGTATCCCTAAAAACCGATTCAATACGATGTTATCTATTTTTTCTGTGACATGACGACTGACTTCATTCAGCTTACAGACTGCACCTTGAGTAAGGTCATTAACAAAACCATAACGAGCATCTGCTGCCAGAATATCAATTTCATCATCAGTTTCCGTTTCCACTTGCTGCTGCAATTGACTAACAAAAGCTCTTAGCTCCTTACCTGCAAGTTGCTTAGCCAGCGTATCATCTTCTAGGGAACGCAGCGCTAACCAACGTAAATCACAACCCTGTTCTCGAGCAATATCCGCTAACGAAAAAGATAGTGCTTCAATCGCGCGCTCCAAGGCGGGCGCATAATTTATTGTTACGCTAGGAATAGGCATAGTGACAGCAGCCCTATTAATCTGAGCCTTTAATGCCGCAAGACCATCTTTGGTAGAGGCAGTAATAGCAATGACCGGACAACCTAATTGCTGAGCTAAATAGTCACAATCAATCTTAATACCACGACTTTTAACCTGATCCATCATATTCAGTACCAAAATCATCGGCACACGCATTTCGATTAATTGCGAGGTTAAATAGAGGTTACGTTCTATATTAGAAGCATCAACAATATTGATAATTAAATCGGCTTGCTTTGACGCTATATAATCTCTGGCAACTTTTTCATCCAAAGACACTTGATCATCGGCAGCTTCTAAAGAATAAGTGCCAGGCAAATCAACTAGTTCAATCAGCTTATCCGCGTAAGAATATTCACCTGTTTTCTTTTCAACGGTAACGCCGGGCCAATTACCTACATGCTGCTTAGAGCCTGTAAAAGCATTAAAAAGCGTAGTTTTTCCGCAATTAGGATTACCTACTACACCTACCGTAAAATCAATGTTCATCATTGCTTCTCTATCAAGACAACAGCCGCTTCATCTTTACGCAAGGTGAGCGAAAAACCACGTAATTTAATTTCTACGGGATCGCCCAGTGGAGCAAAACGGGTCACACTAAATGTAGTTCCCGGGGTTAAGCCCATAGCAAGCAAGCGTTTACGATAAGCTTTACCTTCAGGTTCAAAGCCTATAATTTTACCTAAATCGCCTACCTTAAGATTTTTTAAGCTTAACACTCTATCCAGCTCCGAGGGGTATCAGTGACCGTCCTAGAGACTAGCCGCCAATAAGGAATGGTTCTCATTAAGAAATAATATAGCACAGTTTTAAACGCACTTATACCTAGTCGACTTAATAAGAGTAATAGTGCACTCATCGACGACTATCAAGTCATAAACTCATACTGTTAAATAGCTAAATAAGAATAAATTGTAGCGATGACTGGCAATAACAGTCCGTTCAAATTAAAATATGTCATTTGTTGTTGATTACACTCGATAACCATACTGCGCCCTCCCATTTCAACGGACTTTTAATGACCGATTACAAACTAACGCACCTTAAAGAACTAGAAGCCGAAAGCATACATATCATTCGTGAGGTCGCGGCTGAATTTGAACGCCCAGTCATGTTATATTCCGTCGGTAAAGATTCTGCGGTTATGCTACATCTAACCATGAAAGCCTTTTTTCCTGGCAAACCACCGTTTCCCATGATGCACGTCGACACCACGTGGAAGTTCAAGGAAATGATTGAATTTCGTGACCAGATGGTCAAAAAGCTCGACTTAGATCTTTTGATTCATATTAATCAAGACGGCGTAGATCAAGGTATAGGGCCATTTACTCACGGCAGTAAAAAGCACACAGATGTCATGAAAACCGAAGGCCTTAAACAAGCCCTAGATAAATATCAATTTGATGCCGCCTTTGGTGGCGCACGCCGTGATGAAGAAAAATCTCGTGCTAAAGAGCGCGTCTATTCATTTAGAGATAAAAATCATCGCTGGGATCCTAAAAACCAACGTCCCGAACTATGGAATATTTACAATGGTAAAATAGATAAAGGCGAAAGCATCCGCGTATTTCCTTTATCTAACTGGACTGAGCTAGATATCTGGCAGTATATTCATTTAGAAAACATACCTATCGTACCGTTATACTTTGCTAAAACACGTCCTGTTGTGGAACGTGACGGCATGTTGATTATGGTTGATGACGAGCGTATGCCCATAGGCCCTGATGAAACCGTTCAAATGAAAAAAGTACGTTTTCGCACCTTGGGTTGCTACCCTTTAACCGGCGCAGTTGAATCTGACGCTACGACCCTACCAGAAATCATTCAGGAAATGTTATTAACCACCACCTCTGAACGCCAAGGAAGACTCATAGATCACGATCAATCGGGCTCTATGGAACAGAAAAAGCGCGAAGGCTACTTTTAA
This sequence comes from uncultured Methylococcaceae bacterium, assembly GCA_903905335.1. Classification (GTDB taxonomy): domain Bacteria; phylum Pseudomonadota; class Gammaproteobacteria; order Methylococcales; family Methylomonadaceae; genus Methylobacter_C. The sequence goes on along the minus strand of CAIVGC010000040.1, from coordinate 3,734 downwards.
AGCAGACGAAAGGCAAAAGGTTAAGGACTAAATGTCGCGTTTTAAAGATTTAGAGGTTTGGAGACGCTCGTCGAGACTTTGTGTTGAAGTTTACAAAGGTCTCGCTAGCTGTAAAGATTATGGGTTTAAAGACCAGATAACTCGCTCCAGTTTATCTATACCTAGCAATATAGCGGAAGGTTTTGAAAGGGCTAGCAATAAAGATTCCAACAAATTCTTTTATTATGCAAAAGGCTCCGCCGGTGAATTACGTACTCAAATCTACATTGGCATCGAAATTGGATACATTACAAAAGAAACAGGTGCGCCATGGAAAGACGAAGTTGAACAGCTTTCGAAAATGCTGTCCGCCCTAATAAAATCGCGGTCAACCTAAATCCCCTACACCTAAGCTTTTAATTTTAACTGACCCAATCACTATCAATAGAAAATATTCAGGCGATGCATAAACAACAATCAAATTTAGCCAAAAGCCTTTCTGTTCTTTATGAAACTCTAGCCAATGAGAAACAAAAAATAACCCAGAAAAATAGAATGTTTGAGCCTTTAGCCTTTAGCCCTTCACCTTTATCTTGAACCTAACTTATGTCCCACCAATCCGATTTAATCAGTACCGATATAGATGCGTATTTAGCGCAACATGAAAACAAAGAATTATTACGCTTCTTAACCTGCGGCAATGTTGATGATGGCAAAAGTACCTTAATTGGTAGGTTACTGCATGATTCTAAAATGATCTATGAAGATCAACTAGCCGCCGTGCAAGCTGATAGTGTTAAATCTGGCACCACAGGCGCTGGCAAAATAGATTTAGCCTTGCTAGTTGATGGCCTGCAAGCAGAGCGTGAACAAGGCATTACTATCGATGTCGCCTATCGTTATTTTTCTACGGCGACACGCAAATTTATTATTGCAGACACACCCGGACATGAACAATATACTCGTAACATGGCCACCGGCGCGTCTACTTGTGATTTGGCCATCATCTTAATCGATGCGCGTTATGGCGTACAAACCCAAACTAAACGCCATAGCTTTATCGCCTCTTTATTAGGCATACAACACATTATTGTTGCTATCAATAAAATGGATTTGATGAAGTATAGCGAAGCGACCTTTAACGAGATCAAACAATCTTATTTAGACTTCACCAGCACACTAGACTTACATGACATTTGTTTTATCCCTATGTCAGCCCTAGATGGTGATAACGTCGTTAATGCCAGTGAAAACATGCCTTGGTTTACCGGTGAACCCTTAATGGCCGCACTCAATAGCATTGAAATTGCTAACGACCATAACTTTACTGATGCTCGCTTCCCCGTGCAATATGTTAACCGCCCTAACCTTGATTTCCGTGGTTTTTGCGGCACGGTAGCCTCAGGTGTTTTTCGTAAAGGCGACCTCATCACGGCACTGCCCTCAGGTAAAAGCAGCAAAATAAAATCGATAGTCACTTACGATGGTGACTTAGATCATGCTTTTCCACCGATGGCCGTCACCTTGACCTTAGAAGACGAAATTGATATCAGCCGTGGCGACATGCTCATAGGCACAGAACAACTAGCGCCCATTGTTGCTGATCAATTTAAAGCCACTATCGTTTGGATGACCGAAAAAGCCTTAACGCCAGGCCGTCAATACATCCTTAAATTAGCGAGCCGCAGCGTCTCAGGTTCAGTGGCATTGATACATCATCGTATTGATGTCAATACCTTAGAGCACCATGATGCGCAGGCTTTGCAACTCAATGAAATTGGTTCTTGCACGATTTCTGTGAATGCACCGGTAGTATTTGATGCTTATAAAACCAATAAAAGCACTGGCGCTTTCATTATCATTGATCGCTTAAGCAATGGTACCGTCGGTGCAGGTATGATTACCGGCGCCTGCGATGAACAAAATCAACTACCGGTCAGCACTGAAGAACGTGCAACCCGTTACAGCCAAAAGCCAACCGCGATAGCCTTAAACGGAACGACTAGCAAAGACAGCGCTTATTTATTAGAACGAAAGTTATTTGATAATGGCCATGCAACTAGCGTACTAGAAACTCAAAACTCCGCATTAATTCTAGCTATTAAAAATGCTGGCTTGATCTGCTTATGCGTTAATTACAGTGCCGACCTAGCTGATATTAATTTTAATACCGATCAGCAATCGATAGATGAAATATACAGCGCCTTGAAAGAGCAAAATATTATTTATTGAGATGTAGCTTGGTCGTTTTATGGTTGCTCAACATATCGACCATTAACTTATAGCGGGACAGCTTTAGCGCAGACTAAAGGCTAAAGCTTAAACCAAGAGGTTAGTCTTTCGTCTTAACGCTTAAGGTTTCGAAAGTTATTGAAGCATCCAAACACTTCGGTCGGGGTTGCAAACCCCGATCGGCATCGGACTTGTTTTGCCAAATCTATGCCTATTCGTTTAATATTCATGTCGGACTCCTCCGCTGTTTGCTGATAAGTTAATCATATCAGTTTGGCACCTTGATGCCGATAGGTGGGAGGGGTCCATCCCTTATCGTGCTTTACTTGCGCTACCTTCTTTTTTTCAGCTTCAACGATCAAGTCTGCTTTTATAGCTCTAAAATCGGCAGTTATCTCAATAGATTTCTTTGCGTCCTTATATAGAGCCTGTTCTTCTTGTCCTAACAAGTCACAATCTAAACAAGTGATTTTGATAGCCGTAGCTTTAGTAAAATCAGTTCTTAAGATATAAGGACTAAGATCGTACTCTGCTTGACCAAAAGAACTTGAGCGCTCATAGTCTTTATCAAAACCAGAAATTAAAATTCTGTGACTATTCTTAGAATCTCTCCACTCAGTTTTTCCTGTTTTTAATTTATTAGTTTCATCATTTCTTTTTTCTACAAATATTTTTTCTGTACAACCAAATGCAAAGTTCGCGTATTCTCGAGGTGCAGCCACCCATATAATGCCGGCACTCATAGCCGTTCCTAACATTGCTAGTATAGGAGAAGCTTCATACGTATTATTATTAATATTATGAAGTATTGGGGCTGTATATTGCTCAAATAAAGATTTATCAATCAAACGTATTTCTAGTTGGCTATCCTTTAAATGAATTGAGTCAAAACCACTAAATGTTTTTTTAGAATTTAAATCATAAAAATATGTTGTGTTGTCGGTGCTCTCATTACTATTAACTGTGATAAATGGTACCAGTGCCCCTTTTATGTACTGACATTTATGACCATATTTATCTTCCGTTGAATATTTGCTAGTAGTAGCACAACCAACCAATAACAACGCTAATAATGAAGCTCTAAATATAGTCATGTTTATTTTGATTTCTAAAGTGTAGTTGTCGTAAGTATGCGCTTACTAAAAATATATAGTCATATTTTATAATGGTATTTTCGTTTCAAGAATTAAACACTTACTTGTCATGCGATTCTATGGCGATTATTTTACTGGCAATTAAATACCTTCTTCTAACCACCCTAAACACGCAGCATATTGGTCTAGTTACGCTTTCGAGACTGTGAAAGAATTCCTCAAGCGGGACGGGGGTTGAAACCCATAAGCGCCAACTTAAGGTTAAATACATCAAATCAGGTTGGTACACAGTTTTATTCTATTTGATAGTTTCAGCAAACTTGCCACCTCGGCTGGTAGTACCTGCAATGCACGACGAAAGGGCTGCCAACTTAAGGCGGGACAGTTTCAGCCCAGACAAAAGGTTCAGGGCGAAAGATTAAGTCTAGG
>CAIVGC010000039.1 GCA_903905335.1 uncultured Methylococcaceae bacterium | reverse complement strand
GTTTTATGGGTTGGGTTCATGGTGGAGGAACGCCGGTTGGAATGTTGGCAGAAATGTTAGCCGCCGGATTGAATGCTAATGTAGGTGGTCGAGATCAGGCACCTATTGAACTTGAAAAACAATTGCTGCAATGGATTAAATTGCTATTTTCTTTCCCAGAAACAGCAAACGGCCTTTTTGTGACCGGCACCTCCATGGCTAATCTCATTAGCGTATTGATTGCACGTACTGCTTGTTTAGGGAAAGACATCCGAAAAAAAGGTCTGGCTAATGCAGATCGACAGTTAGTTGCTTATACTTCGGTAAGTGCTCATATCAGTATTGCCCAAGCTATCGATATAGCGGGTATTGGCAGTAATGCTTTACGTATGATTCCCACTAATGAAAACTACCAAATGGATGTAGAAGCGTTAGCTCAGGTTATCCGTACTGACATAAAAAATGGTTTCACACCTTTCTTTATAGCTGCAACCGTAGGCACTGTTGATGTGGGTGCTATTGACCCTTTGTCCGCAATAGCAGACCTTGCCCAGCGTGAAAATATTTGGCTTCATGTTGATGGTGCTTACGGCGCTTTGGCCATATTAGCCCCTGATCTTGCTCCTCGCTTGCAGGGCATAGAGCTTGCTGACTCTATCGCCTTCGATTTTCAGAAATGGGGACAGGTTCCTTATGATGCTGGATTTATACTAGTCAGAAACGGTGAGCATCAATTAGATACCTTTGCCACACCAGCCGCTTATTTAAGCAGAGAGAGTAGAGGCTTATCGGCAAGTTCACCTTGGCCATGCGACTTAGGACCAGAACTATCACGAGGTTTTAGGGCACTTAAAACGTGGTTTACTATAAAAGTCTATGGCACTGAGAAGCTAGGACAAGTTATTTCTAATACCTGTGCACTAGCACAATACCTGAAACAGCGTATCGAACTCAGTCCTCAGCTAGAACTTTTAGCACCTGTTGAGCTTAATATAGTTTGCTTTCGCTATCGATGCCTAAACCCTAATCGTATTAACGCTGACATTGTTATTGCCTTACAAGAATCGGGCATCGTAGCACCATCAACGACCATTCTGCATGGCCAACTTGCTATTCGTGCAGCCATTGTTAATCATAGAACTACGACCCGTGATATTGATGTCTTAATCGAAGCTACATTAGCCTTCGGAAAAACTATCGAAAACGCCATAACGACACTAGGAAAATAAATGAGTGGTATAAACTCTCTTAAAACAACTGAGGCGCCATTAATCGGCCTTGCTAAACTCATGCGTATGGTCTTTTCTGGAGTGGATTTAGCGCCCTTAGGTGCACAATTAATCGAAGATGTAGAAACTGACGCTAGCACTAATTCTCTGATGGATTTGGCTATGGTTTTGCAACTACGAGGTCATCGTGACTTAGCTCTACGTACCCAATCCGAAGCAATAGCCAGCCAACAAATTTATACTCAACCTACCACCAGCACATCAATCTCTATGCGCGTGTGTGCCATACTCAGCACAGGGGACTTTATGGCAAACACGCCACTAGAATTTCTCTTAGAGGATTCTGATGTTTTACTGCATTTAGTTTATGTAACAGAAGGTCAGCCATTACCAGCACCAGAAGAACTCCCAAAGCATGATGTGGTATTTGTGGCAATAGCTCAATCTGATCAAAATATGTCATTATTGCAAGCCGTTGATACCGCTCTTATCAATTGGCCTAAGCCCGTGCTCAACATGCCAGACCGCATCGCGCTATTATCAAGAAATCAAGCCTGTAAATGTCTACAAGACATTACTGGGGTCAGTATGCCAAGCACTGTGCGTTTAGAAAGACAACATTTAGAAAAAATAGCTCATCAAGAACTAGCACTTGATCTCGTGCTTGCTGATGGTGTTTTTCCTATTATTGTGCGTCCAGTTGATTCTCATGCTGGGCATGGTCTCGATAAAATAATAGATACAGTCTCCCTAGACCTTTATTTACAAGAGCATGAAAATAGTGAATTCTATATTTCACGGTTTATTGATTATCGAGGACAAGATGGCCTGTTTAGAAAATATCGTATCGTATTAATAGAAGGTCAGCCATTTCTTTGTCATCTAGCTATTTCTGAACATTGGATGATTCATTATCTTAATGCAGGTATGGCCGAAAGCACTGAAAAACGGGCCGAAGAAGCTGCCGTTATGGCGACTTTTGACACTGATTTTTCGACTCGACATGCACAAGCTTTTTCAGTCATTCATGAACGTATTGGACTCGATTATCTAGGTATAGATTGCGGTGAAACGCCTGATGGTCAATTACTTATCTTTGAAGTAGATAGTTGCATGATTGTACATACACTTGATTCTGTAGAACTATTCCCTTACAAACAAGCACAAATGAGTAAAGTATTTAAAGCTTTTCGACATATGCTGCTCAACGCTAATCCCCATTAATCATGAAAACTAACTACTCGCATCCTGAAGGCATGACTTATATCCAACAAGAAACGCTGCCAGATACGGTCCAATGTTTGACGAGTGGAGGAGATGCACGCATTGCCTTAGATGCTATTAGTGGTATTAATCAATACGGTTGTCGGCCTTTTCCTGATCCAGCTATACTAGCTTATGGCTCATCTACAGCCTCTATTATTTCTACCCAAGGTTATCACCATGCAGACCAACTGCGTGAACGCTTAGTAGTAGCTCTTAAGACAGAATCAGCGACCATAATTTATAGCCATGAAATAAAACGTATTCGTGAAGAGTTTATAAACTTATGCGAATTACCACAAACGACGGGCATGATATTCTCAGCTTCAGGCACTGATATTCATAGTCTAGTTGCCTGCTACGTGGGGCGTGAAAACAACCTAGCACCACGAATAATCATGATAGAAGCCAGTGAAACTGGCAAGGGTGTCAGTGCTGCATTGAATAGTCACAGTCATCATGAACCAAATGATGTAAAACCCGTGACTGTTAGGTTAGATGATGGTGAGCTTAGGTCCATAACAGCTATTGATCAGGAAGTTGAAGCACTAGTCACTGAAGCGCTCACTGCAAACAGACGTGTATTACTAATAGTAACAGATCAATCTAAGACTGGGTTAATCACACCAAGTCTTAGCTGTGTTTTAAACCTACATCAGCGTTTCCAGGATAAAATTGATGTCCTTATCGACGCCTGTCAATTTCGCGTAGCACCACCCACATTGCGGGCTTATTTAGATTTAGGTTTTATGGTTGCGTTAACGGGATCAAAGTTTCTAACCGGGCCATCTTTTTCTGGAGCTATACTTTTCAAATCAGAACTAAGCACTGCTTTAGAAGCAGCTAACAACACGTTAAAAACCCCATCGCAATCAACTAACTTTGGCTTACTATTACGCTGGGAAGTCGCTCTACAAGAACTTAAAGCATTTCGCGCTATACCTACAGAATACATTATTGGTTTTATTCAAGACTTTACTTCAGCTATACATCTACGATTACAACAAGATGCTTTTTTTGAGCCGTTATCCGTACCAAAAATAGACCGTAGTCCAATGATGGTGGAACATAGCTGGGATCAGCTTCAGACTATTTTCCCATTCTTGCTTTATCATGCTGACAGAACGCTATTAAGTGCTGAAGAAACCTTAATGGTTTATCAGCAACTAGCCACCCCTATCAACAATAAATACTTCAATCTACCAGGTCATCATGCAGTTACTGAAAATTTACGCTGTCAAACCGGCCAACCTGTAGCATGTGGAAGCCGTAATGGCGTAACCATCAGCGCCTTGCGTTTATGTATCAGTTCCAGGCTTATTGTAGAATCAGTCTTAGAAAAAAATAACCGCCAGAAAATCATTGATGACGCACTATCTGTGTTGGATAAAATAGCATTACTCATCCCGTCATTACCTACGCTTAAATTTTGAGATCCTCTCCTCATCTAAAATCCTTAGTCTCAGGTAATCATGAATTCATATTTCCTCGATTCCACTGAGTTTTGTTCGGTAACATTTACTGGAAGACTAGTGTCGACTTTTTGAACGTTCATGACGGCTAACCTATAGGTATCATGATGTATAAGCTTTTACTGCTTTTATTCCTTGGCCCATTGTTTGTAACATTTGCGCCAGATCAAGTTTTTTTAATTGCCCTAACGCCATAATATCTTTATCGATCTCTATCACAGTTTTAATACCAGCAGCTACTTCTTGGCTATATTCTGGCTTAACAACCGATGAAAGAAAACTGTCGAGTAGTTCACCTCGAGTTTTTTCCAAAACAAAAATCTCATCCCAAGACTCATCCCTAGCTTTTTCTAGCATAGTCTGGCTAAGTAATATTATCTGTTTTAGATTAATAGTTATTTCTGGCATTTGTAAAATTAACTAGCTATGTTAAAGAAATGTAATTTGATCATTGAAGCGTTCATGGACGAACGCGACCCCCTAGTGAAGTGCGTACGCTTTTCTTAGCACTGAGCGCGATGGCCGATTTAATCAGCATCCGCTTTCTGCTTTTGATGTTGCTTTAATATATCACGAATATAATCAGAGGGTGATATGCCCAACTCAGACGCGCTAGTTTTGATTGAATCAATTAACCAAACAGGCATAACTATATGTACTC
>CAIVGC010000038.1 GCA_903905335.1 uncultured Methylococcaceae bacterium | reverse complement strand
CTAAAAATATGCGGTGAAGTTGAAATTAGGGTGCATCAAAATTTAATGGGGCATGCCAGTAGTCTGGCTGAAATAACAGAAGTGTACTCTCATCAGCAATCATTAGCTCAGTGTAGGCAATGGTTAGATAAACATTTGCCTCATGCTAGGTTGACGGCAGTCAATAGTAATGCTGAAGCTGCTCGATTGGCTTTAGATAATAAGTATAGCGCTGCTGTCGCGGGTATGGTTGCTGCTGAAGTTTATAATTTAGCCATTATTGCCAAAAACATTGAAGATGAACCGAATAACACCACTCGATTTATTATTATAGGCCAACAATTATCGTCGCCTACCGGCAATGATAAAACCTCATTAGTTGTTTCTACGGGCAATCAACCGGGTGCTTTGCATAAGATTCTTGAGCCCTTCGCAAAATTCGGCATAGGTATGGTTCAAATTGAATCTAGACCTTCACGTCAAGGCTTATGGGATTATGTTTTTTTTATTGATGTAGAAGGCCATAGTGACGATAGTCTCATTGCTCAGGCTTTAGCTAGCGTAAAAGATAATGTTAATATGTTTAAATTGCTAGGGTCTTATCCTAAAGCGGTGCTCTAAATAACTGGTAGTAAGCTATAACTATTAAATTCTGTTAATTAAAACCATGAACAATGTCGATAAAATATATACACTTGCCGTAGAAGGTGTACAGCGCCTGATTCCTTATAAAGCAGGTAAGCCTATTGAAGAGTTAGAGCGTGAGTTGGGGCTAACTCAAATAATCAAGCTTGCTTCTAATGAAAATCCTTTAGGTCCAGGTAAAAAAGCATTGGAAGCTATAGTCTCAGCACTCCCTGACTTAGCACTTTATCCTGATGGCAGTGGTTTTTTATTAAAGCAGGCTTTAGCTGACAAATATACCCTAGACGATAGTCAAATTACCTTAGGTAATGGTTCTAATGAAATATTAGAATTGGTGGCTAGAGCCTTTTTAACACCAGAGCACGAAGCGGTTTTTTCACAACATGCTTTTGCGGTATATCCTATCGTTACACAAGCAGTAGGGGCTAAGGCCGTTGTAGTGCCGGCATTAAATTATGGTCATGATTTAGATGCTATGCTTTTGGCGGTTACTGAAAAAACTCGGTTGGTGTTTATTGCAAATCCAAATAACCCAACGGGAACGCTGCTGAGTCCAGCCAGTTTAGCGCTATTTATAAATGCCCTGCCTGATACCTGTGTGTGTGTGTTGGATGAGGCTTATTTTGAATTTGTTAATGATGTAGAAGCGGTCAATTCAATAGCTTGGTTGAAAGATCATCCTAATTTATTAATTACACGTACTTTTTCTAAGGCATATGGGTTGGCTGGCTTGCGTATTGGCTATGGCTTATCTAGCCCTCAAATGGCTGATATTCTTAATCGTGTGCGTCAACCCTTTAACAATAATAGCTTAGCGTTGGTGGCAGCATTAGCCGCATTGAATGACGATGAGCATTTGCAGCAGACTATTATTGTCAATGCCCAAGGCATGCAGCAATTAGTTGATGGTTTTAAAGTTTTAGGCTTAGAGTGGGTGCCATCAGCAGGGAATTTTGTTTTGCTAGACTTGAAGCAAGCTGGAATGCCTATTTATGAAGCTTTGTTGCGCAAGGGTATTATTGTTAGGCCAGTAGGTGTGTATGAATTGCCTAATCATTTGCGTATTAGTATAGGCACAAAAATAGAGAATCAGTTATTTCTTGATGCTTTAACTGAAATATTGGCCGATGTTCGATAAACTTTGCATTATTGGCGTTGGCTTAATGGGTGGTTCAGTCGCTCGTGCTGCCAGATTGAAAGGGTTAAGTAAAAGTATCGTCGGTTATGGTCGTATAGAGGATCAACAAAACCTAGAGACGGCAAAGCGCTTAGGTGTTATAGATGAATACACTTGGCACATAGATATTGCAGTGCAAGATGCAGATTGTGTCGTTATTGCTACTCCCGTTGAGTCTATTGAAAGTATTCTTTCTTTATTGAAGCCGATTTGGTCGGAACGCACGATTTATACCGATGTCGGAAGCACTAAGGGTAGTGTCGTTAACGCAGCGCAGCGAGTTTTTGGTGTAATACCCAGTAATCTTGTATTAACTCATCCTATTGCTGGCGCCGAGCAAAGCGGAGTTGAGGCAGCGGTCGATGATTTATTTGTCAATAAACGTTTGATTATTTCACCACTCAGTCATACTCGTATAGATGCATTGCAAAAGATCCAGTGCTTCTGGGAGCGATGTGGTTCAGAGGTATCTCTGATGGATGTGCATAGGCATGATGCGATATTAGCAGCAACGAGTCATTTGCCTCATGTATTGGCTTTTGCCTTGGTGGATATGCTCGGTCATCAAGATGAGCAGAGTGAGATTTTTAATTATGCGGCGGGTGGCTTTAGAGACTTTACGCGGATTGCTTCTAGTGATCCTACGATGTGGCGAGATATTTGTTTAGCTAATAAAAATGAAATAATCCCTTTGTTAGAACAAACTAAATCACAACTCAATAAAATACAGTGCCTGTTGGAAAATAATGAAAGCCAGCAGCTTTTTGAAATCTTTGCGTATGCCAACACAGCGAGGCGACGCTTTCTTAATCAGTTTGAAGGTAATATGACTAAAACAATTACATTTAAAGTTCAGCCAGGTGGGTTGTTGCAGGGTGAAGCTCGAGTGCCCGGTGATAAGTCCATGTCACATCGTTCAATTATGCTGGGTTCTTTGGCCGATGGTGTTACTCATGTAAAAGGCTTTTTAGAAGCAGAAGATGCATTAGCAACTTTGCAAGCTTTTCGTGATATGAGTGTTGAAATCGAAGGCCCCGTTGATGGTTGTTTGACCATTCATGGTGTTGGTAAGCACGGTTTGAAAGCACCTAAAAATGATTTGTATTTAGGTAATTCAGGAACCTCTATGCGTTTGTTAAGTGGATTGTTGGCTGGCCAGCCTTTTAATTCAGTTTTGACTGGTGATAAATCCTTATCTAGTAGGCCAATGAAACGAGTCACTGAACCATTAGCGCTAATGGGCGCTGATATAAAAGCGACTGAAAAAGGTACGGCTCCACTTTATATTACTGGCAAAGCCGGTGAATTGCAGGGTATTGATTATGAAATGCCCATGGCTAGTGCGCAAGTAAAATCCTGTTTGTTATTGGCGGGTATGTATGCTGATGGTGAAACTAGTGTGACTGAGCCTGCGCCTACACGTGATCATACTGAACGCATGCTGTCAGGATTCTCTTATCCTGTTAAACAGCGTGGTAGTAAAGTTACTATAACGGCAGATGGAAAATTAACGGCGGCTGATATCGATGTGCCTAGCGATATTTCCTCTGCGGCATTCTTTTTGGTAGGTGCATCCATTGCACCAGGTTCTGATTTGTTGCTAAAACATGTAGGTATTAATCCAACTCGTACGGGTGTGATTGATATTTTGCGCTTAATGGGTGCAAATATTGAAATACTCAATGAACGGGTTGTTGGCGGTGAGCCAGTAGCAGACCTTCATGTGGTATATAGCCCGTTAACAGGTATTGATATTCCTGAAGCATTAGTGCCCTTGGCTATTGATGAATTCCCCGTATTATTCGTTGCCGCTGCTTGTGCAAAAGGACAAACTCGCTTAAGTGGCGCAGAAGAATTGAGGGTGAAAGAGTCGGATCGAATACAGGTTATGGCAGATGGCCTGCAAATCTTAGGTGTGGATGCGCAACCGACTGAAGATGGTATGGTTATTCAAGGCGGCGTTATAGGTGGTGGTGTTGTAACTTCACATGGAGATCATCGTATTGCTATGGCGTTTTCGATCGCTGGATTACGTGCCGATGCACCTATTACTATTCTAGATTGTGCAAATGTGAATACTTCTTTTCCTGAATTTAAAGATTTGGTTTATCGCTTAGGTTTGGCTTTGGTTTGCGAGGAATCTTGATGCTTGCTCCTGTTTTGACGATAGATGGTCCTAGTGGAGCAGGGAAGGGTACTGTTAGTCGTTTAGTAGCAAAAAAATTAGGTTGGCATTATCTGGATAGTGGCTCTATTTATAGATCAGTTGCTATTGCAATACAAAATGCTTCGGTTGATTTAGCTAATATCAGTGATATTATTAAAGTAACGCAAGCTATGGTGTTAGGGTTCGAATGCGGTGATACTTTAATCGTTAAACTTAATGGCATAGATATTACTGATCAATTAGGGCTTGAAAGCACAGGCAATATAGCGTCTCAAGTTGCTGTACTGCCTGAAGTGAGGGCGATATTATTGCAAAAGCAGAAGGATTTCAGGCAGTTGCCTGGTTTGGTTGCAGATGGTCGAGATATGGGAACGGTTGTTTTTCCAGATGCTGGAAATAAAGTATTTTTAACCGCTAGTGCCGAAAAAAGAGCGGAAAGAAGATATAAACAGTTGATAGAAAAAGAAATTGATGCTAATCTTGCAAAAATAAAAAGTGAGATCGAAGCTCGTGATCGCCGCGATATGGAGCGTGAAACTGCTCCCTTAGCTATGGCGAGTGATGCCCTTTATATAGATTCTTCTGAGATGACTATTAATTCAGTCGTTGAAGAAGTGATAAAACTAATCCGTTAAGGATTTTTCATATGGCTGCACTATTTTAAGTGTGGTTTTTTTTAACTTTGATAAAGAAAAGGTTTGTTTGAGTTTCGACAAGCTTGGGAAATAATAAAATGAGCGAAAGCTTTGCTGCATTACTAGAAGAAAGTTTAACCAGAACTAAGATGAGTCCTGGTGCCATGTTGATTGGTACAGTCATTGATATTGAAAATGACATGGTTATCGTCAGTACGCATTCTAAATCTGAAGGCGTAATCCCCAAATGGCAATTTTTAAACAACAATGGCGAATTGGAAGTCTCAATTGGCGATGAAGTTGAAGTTGCTTTGGATTTATTCGAAGATGGTTTAGGCGCTACCCTTCTTTCTAGAGATAAAGCGAAGAAAAACAAAGCTTGGTTCGAACTTGAAACCGCTTTTGAAAAAGAGGCAACTATTATCGGCCAAATTACTGGCAAAGTACGTGGTGGTTTCACTGTATCGGTTGGTGCGTTGCGTGCCTTCTTACCAGGTTCTTTAGTTGACGTTCGTCCTATTAGAGATACGACTTTCTTAGAGAATCGTGATCTTGAATTCAAAGTTATTAAAATCGATCAAAAACGTAATAACGTTGTCTTATCTCGTCGTGCAGTTGTAGAAAAAGAATACAGCGCAGAAAGAGAAGAATTGCTGAAAACACTGGAAGAAGGTGCAGTTGTAACCGGTATTGTTAAAAATCTTACTGATTACGGCGCGTTCATTGATTTGGGTGGAATTGATGGTCTGCTACACATTACTGATATGGCATGGAGACGCGTACGTCACCCATCTGAATGTGTTGAAATCGGTCAAGAAATTAAAGTTAAAGTCTTGAAATACGATAAAGATAAAAATCGTGTTTCTTTGGGCATGAAACAAATGGGTGAAGATCCATGGCAAAACATTGCACGTCGCTACCCAGCCGGTACTCGTGTATTCGGAAAAGTAAATAATTTGACTGACTACGGTTGTTTTGTTGAAATAGAAGAGGGCGTAGAAGGTTTAGTTCACGTTTCAGAAATGGACTGGACTAATAAAAATGTTAATCCATCTAAGTTGGTTCAATTAGGTGATGAAGTTGAAGTAATGGTTATAGAAATTGATGAAGAACGTCGTCGTATTTCTTTAGGTATGAAACAATGTAAAACTAATCCATGGGATGAGTTTGCAGCAACTCATAACAAAGGCGACAAAATCTCTGGAAAAATAAAATCAATTACTGATTTTGGTATCTTTATTGGATTGGATGGCGGCATTGATGGCTTGGTTCATATGTCTGATATTTCTTGGGCAGATGACGGCGAAACATCAGTTCGTGAGTTTAAGAAAGGTGATGAGTTAGAAACTGTAATTTTAGCGGTAGATTCTGAGCGTGAGCGTATTTCGTTAGGTATTAAACAGTTGGAACAAGATCCTTTCCAAAATTTCTTGGCTACTAACGAAAAAGGTAGTTTGGTAAAAGGTACTATTAAAGAAGTTGATGCTAAAGGTGCTATTGTAATTTTGGCTGATAATGTAGAAGGTTATTTGCGCGCTTCTGAAATTCAACGTGATCGCGTTGAAGATGCTCGTACATTACTGAAAGAAGGCGATGTTCTTGAAGCTAAATTTATCGGTGTAGATAAGAAGAGCAAGTCAATTTCGTTGTCAATTAAAGCAAAAGACCAAGACGAAGAAACGCATACCATTAAGGATCATACTCAGCAATCAGCTGGAACACCTACTATGGCTGACCTTTTTAAGCAGTTAGAAAAATAAGTTAATCAAGTAATAAAGAGGCCCTGCTTTATTGTAGGGCCTCTTGTTTTTTTACAGGATAATATGTGACAAAATCAGAGTTAATTGAATCGCTAGCTAAAAAACAACCCTATCTAGCCTTGAAAGATGTTGAGCTAGCTGTAAAATGTGTGATTGAAAAAATGAATCAGGCCTTATCTTCTGGAAAAAGAATTGAGATTAGAGGGTTTGGAAGTTTTTCTTTGCATAAACGCCCGCCACGTACTGGAAGAAATCCTAAAACAGGTGAGTCTGTAGACTTGGCTGAAAAGCATGTTCCACATTTTAAGCCTGGTAAAGAATTACGTGATCGTGTGGACTCTGCTAGCGCTAAATATGAAATAGCAGATTAACTTAACTGACCTAACAACAATTGCTTATTGTGCTTGGATAGGCATTATAAGCAATTGTTGTTAGATAAATTGGTTTTTTAGATTTTAATTATTCCTGATACGGAATAATTAATTGCATTAAAAAATAGATGTTCAAATTTCAAAGATATAATTAAAGATTTATTGCGAGCGTTAGATCTATTTGGATTAGAACCGTTTCTTTATTATCACTGATAAACCCTACTAGACTAGTTGGTCATTTTATGACACTTTTTTACAGTATATCGATAGAGTATTCGCATTGATTGTAGATAAATCTACCCAGAATAAATTTCTGTATTTGTATCCCCTAATCTAGGCCAAGCGGTAAGAACAGCTTTAACTACCGTAGCTAAGGGAATTGCAAAGAAAACTCCCCAAAACCCCCACATACCGCCAAAGAATAAAATAGCTACAATAATAGCGATAGCATGTAAATTTACGGCTTCAGAAAATAATATAGGCACTAGAACGACTCCATCTAATGCTTGGATTATTGAATAAGCAATAACAAGGTACATGAATTCATCTCCACTTAACCCCCATTGAAAATAAGCGACACCAAGTACAGGAAAGGTAATTAGTGTTGCGCCAATGTATGGAATAATGACTTGTATGCCCATTAATACAGCTAATAACATAGCATAATTTAATCCAAAGCTTGTGAAGGTTATAAAACTAGTAAACCAAAGAATAAATACCTCAGAAAATTTACCGCGAACATAGTTGCCAATCTGCGTATCTACTTCTTCCCATACACGAACAGTTAACCGTCTTTGTTTGGGCATAAATTGCAAAAACCAATTAATTAATATTGCTTTATCCTTTAAAAAGAAAAATACCATCATAGGTACTAAAAACAAATAAATCATAGCGCTGACTATACCAATAACAGATGCAGCGGATAATGTAATTACATTCTGGCCATAGGTTAATAATTCCTGTTGTATTGCGAAAGTCATTTGCTGGATTTTATTCTCCGAAATTAATTTTGGATATAGTTCGGGCAAACGTAAAACTAATGCCTGAGTTCGGTTTATAATCCCCGGTATATTTTGAATAAGCTCTATTGCTTGTTGTGAAACTAGTGGCATTAAATAGAATAATAAGAAACCTAAGCATGTCATAAAACAGGAAAACACCAAGTAAACAGCAGGTAGGCGAGGTAAACCTAGGTTTATAATTTTCCCTACCAAGCCTTCAAGCAAATAAGCGAAGACGATAGAAGCAAAAACAGGCATTAATAAATTAGATAATGTATAAATTAGAACAAAGCTGACAATTAAAATAATAGCTAAGTAAACTGCTTGAGCATTGGGTAGGATGCGATTTATAGAGGATGAAAAAAAGCGTAAGTTTAAAGTAGATGTTTGAGTTGTCATTAAGAAAAGAAGTTTATGTATATATATAATATTTATACTTATTCTACCTCTAAAGGTAGATATTTTGTTATGAAGTTTTTATTTTTTATGGTTGTCAGGTAAAATACTCAGCGGCAATTATGAGTGGGAGGAGTTTTGCAAATTGATGTATTCAATGGCGATGCTGATGGTATTTGTGCACTTATACAATTACGCTTAGATAAGCCAGTAAAGACGAAGTTGATTACGGGTGTAAAAAGAGATATCAATTTATTGAAACAGGTTCAAGTGCAAGTTAACGATGTAGTAACGGTATTAGATATTTCTTTACAAAAAAATCGTACTGACTTACAGAGAATACTTAATCAAGGTGCAACAGTATTTTATGTCGATCATCATCTGGCAGGAGAAATTCTACAGCATCCTAATCTAAAGACTTTAATTAATACGTCGGTGAATACCTGTACTAGTTTGTTAATAGATCAGTATTTGGACGGTAAATATAGAGCTTGGGCTGTTACAGCAGCATTTGGAGATAATCTTATCGGTAGTGCAGAGAAATCTGCCCAACAGTTGTCTTTAACTGTTAATCAACTTGCTTTACTCAGAGGGTTGGGTATTTGTATTAATTATAATGGTTGTGGTAGCACACTGAGTGATTTGCATTTTAGTCCAGATGTTTTATATCAAGAATTACTTGGTTATTCGTCGCCTTTTGATTATATAGCGGCTTATGGTAGCAGTTATCAGCAGTTAATGGCTGGATATGTCGAAGATATTGCATTAGTGCAAACAATCAAGGAGGAATATTGTACCCCAACGATTGCTGTTTATAGGTTACCAGATAAAGCTTGGGCAAGACGTATTGGTGGTGTGTATGCAAATGAACTGGCTAATAGAATGCCAACTCGGGCTCATGCGATCATTAGTTATAACTCTCAAGGTGGTTATCAAGTTAGCGTGCGTGCGCCCTTGGTTAATAAAAAGGGTGCAGATGAGCTGTGTTCTTTATTTACTACAGGTGGCGGTCGTAAAAGTGCAGCGGGCATTAATCATTTGCCATTTGATGAGCTAAACTTATTTATTACTGAATTTGAAAAAAAATATCATTAATATTTCTTAATTTAATTATTCAATTTTTATCATGACAAAAAAAAGTACGCATACTGTTTGGCATCATGCATCTATATCTAGATCTGATAGGGAATCATTGCACAATCATAAAAGTGCTATTCTTTGGTTTACTGGATTGTCAGGTTCCGGTAAATCTACATTAGCTCATGCTGTAGAAAAATATTTACATAAAATAGGTGTTTCCACTTATGTTCTCGATGGTGATAATGTTCGCCACGGCTTATGTAGTGATCTTGGATTTACTGATAGTGATCGTGCAGAAAATATTCGACGGATTGGTGAATTAGCTAAGTTAATGACTGATGCTGGTATTATTACTTTAACGGCTTTTATTTCTCCGTTTATGTCTGATCGTGATACGGCAAGGAAATTAGTTCCAGATGGTGATTTCTTAGAAATATATTGTTTATGTCCGATTGAAACTTGTGAGCAACGCGATGTAAAAGGTTTATATAAAAAAGCTAGAGCAGGTGAGATCCCTCTCTTTACGGGCATAGATTCACCCTATCAAGCACCTGAAAAGCCAGAATTGACAGTTAATACCCAAGAGCAATCATTGTCTGCAAGTGTTGAACATGTTATAAAATTGTTGGTGCAGCGAGGATTGATTGACGATGTTAGAAGTTAAATCTAAGGCTGTAAGTGCTATTAATTTGTTTAGGATAGTTATAAGTACACAATTAATGTCATAAATGGGTTGGCTTATTTCATGTACGTTACTTAACAATGCTAGAATTGAACAATTAGAGTTTATTTATTTAACTATCTGTTTTTTTTAAGGAAAATATTATGATTCCCGTTATCTTATCGGGTGGTTCAGGAACGCGCCTTTGGCCACTTTCTCGCGGACAGTACCCAAAACAATTTTTGCCATTGGTTTCTAATCACACCATGGTTCAAGAAACATTGCTTAGATTGGCTGGTTTAGAAGGCATAAAAGCTCCGATTGCTGTTTGTAATGAAAATCATCGTTTTATGATGGCAGAACAGTTATTGGAAATAGGAGCAAGGCCAGCGGCAATTATATTGGAGCCTATGGGAAAAAACACAGCCCCTGCTGTAACTATGGCTGCTCTTAGTGCAGTATCTGAAGATGATATCTTACTGATTCTGCCAGCAGATCATGTTATTGGGGATCTGGTCGCTTTCCATAAAGCAATAGAGCAAGCAAAAATCCAAGCGCAGCAAGGTTACTTGGTGACCTTTGGTATCGTACCTGAACAACCAGAAACAGGCTATGGCTATATTAAACGGGATATGGTTCAGCATGGGTCTGCTTTTGGTGTAGCGGCTTTTGTTGAAAAACCTGATGCAGAAACTGCAAAACAGTACGTGAATTCTGGTGATTATTATTGGAATAGCGGTATGTTTGCTTTTAAAGCAGGCGTTTTTTTGAGTGAACTAGATAAATTTAATCCAGAAATGCTTAGTATTTGTCGACAAGCATTAGCCGCAGCAAAGGTCGATTTGGATTTCGTGCGCTTAGATAAGAATTTGTTTGCTACGTGCCCTGCTGATTCTATTGATTATGCAGTCATGGAAAAAACTGACAAGGTAGTTGTTATTCCGTTGGATGCTGGCTGGAATGATGTGGGTTCATGGTCTGCTTTATGGGATGTTACCAATAAAGATGCTAATGGTAATGCGATTTGCGGCGATGTATTAACGGTTGATAGTCATAATTCTTTTATACATGCTCAAAATAAATTGGTTGCAGTGATTGGTGTGCATGACTTAGTGGTTGTTGAAACCGCTGATGCAGTAATGATTTCACCTAAAGATAGGGTTCAGGAGGTGAAACAAATTGTCGATCAATTAAAGCAACGTGGGCGTAGTGAGGTCGACTTGCATAGAAAGGCTTCTCGCCCATGGGGGAACTATGATTTAGTTGATAGTGGTGAACGGCATCAGACCAAACGTATTGTTGTTAAGCCTGGTGCTAAGTTGTCATTGCAACGGCATCATCATCGTGCGGAACATTGGGTCGTTGTTAAGGGCACTGCTTTGGTAACTAAGGGTGAAGAGACGCTATTAATAACAGAAAATGAGTCCACTTATATTCCTTTGGGTGTTATTCATTGTCTTGAGAATCCAGGTGTTATTCCCTTGGAAATTGTCGAGGTCCAATCAGGTAGCTATTTAGGGGAAGATGATATTATCCGTTTTGATGATCAATATGGACGCGTCTAGCATGATGTAAGAATTTAAGTTAAGATTCAGGGCGTATATCTTGTCTCTTACTAATTTAAATAATGGAAGTAGAAAATGAGTAAAAAAATTACCAAAGCTGTTTTTCCTGTCGCTGGTTTAGGCACCCGTTTTTTGCCGGCAACCAAAGCCAGCCCCAAGGAAATGCTACCTATTGTTGATAAACCTTTGATCCAGTATGCGGTAGAGGAAGCGGTAGCGGCAGGTATTGATACCATGGTATTTATTACTGGACGTAGTAAGAATGCCATTATTGATCATTTTGACAAGGCTTATGAGCTGGAAAAAGAGCTAGAAGAAAAAGGCAAGACAGAGTTACTAAAGTTATTGCGAGGCATTGTGCCCCCTAATGTTTCTTATGTCTTTATTCGTCAGGCAGAAGCATTGGGTTTAGGACACGCAGTTTATTGTGCTAGGCCAGTTATAGGTGATGAGCCGTTTGCTGTCATATTAGCGGATGATATGGTTGAAGATGGAGCGCGAGGATGTATGGCACAGATGGTTGAGCTATACGAGAAAAAACAAACTTCTATATTAGGCGTTGAGCGGATTAATCCATCAGATTCAGCTAGTTACGGAATTGTAAAGATTGATGAGTTTAAGGATAGATCTGCCCCCATAGAGCTAATTGTTGAAAAACCAAAACCCGAAGATGCACCTTCCAATTTGGCAGTTGTGGGTCGTTATATTTTAACGCCGGCTATTTTTGATAAGATTCAAAATACCGAGCGTGGTGCAGGTGGTGAAATTCAATTAACCGATGCAATTGCAAGCTTATTAAAAGATGAGACTGTATTAGCATACGAATTTGAAGGTAAACGTTATGATTGCGGGTCTAAATTAGGATTTTTAATAGCAACAGTAGAGCAAGCATTGTTACATAAAGAGTTAAAAGATGATTTCTTAGCTTATTTAAAGGGTTTTTGTAAAGAGCACAAAATTTCTTAAGAATAATAACCACTAAGTCAAAGTATAAATAATGGCCATCGTTAGTAGTTATTTACCGATTATATTTAATAGGCTCTATTCATAGTTTTATTGTGAGACTGCATGGGTTCTTACTTGCAATCCGAGTCATTATCCTTTAACTTAGTGCAACATCCGTAAGGCTAGGGGTGCTTTTCATTCATGTGTGATGCGTTGGAATGTAAGGCTGAGAAATACCCTTTGAACCTGACCCCGGTTAATACCGGCGTAGGAAAGCCCAGACTTCCCTGCGCCTTGTTTTATTGTTATTGGAGTAAATACATGAGCGCTGTTCTAAATGATACTGCTGAGGCTACAACTGCCAGTAGTGTAAAAATTGATTCCTATCCCGCATCTGAAAAGATTTATGTACAGGGCAGTCGTCCTGACATTCAAGTGCCTATGCGTAAGATTAACTTGTCTGATACTCCTGTTCATTTTGGTGCAGTAGAAAAGAACGGTCCACTTTATGTTTATGATACTTCAGGTGTTTATACCGATCCAAATGTCGAAGTTGACTTAAAAAAAGGACTAGGAGCTATCCGCTCAGCATGGATTGCAGAACGTAATGATACCGAAGAATTAACAGGTCCCAGTTCAGAGTTTGGTCGTCAACGTTTAGAAGATCCAGCTACAGCAAGTTTGCGATTTGAGCATATTCGTAAGCCACGTCGTGCTAAAGCAGGTGCTAATGTTTCGCAAATGCATTATGCAAGGCAAGGCATTATTACCCCAGAAATGGAGTTTATCGCTATCCGCGAAAACCAAAAGATGGAAGAAATGCGTGACTTATGGAAGGGCCAACATCCTGGTGATTCTTTTGGAGCCGCTATTCCTGATGTTATTACTGCTGAGTTTGTGCGTGAGGAAGTAGCAAGAGGCCGCGCTATTATACCTTGTAATATTAATCATCCTGAATTGGAGCCTATGATTATAGGTCGCAATTTCTTAGTTAAAATCAACGGTAATCTAGGTAATTCAGCGGTAACGTCCTCTATCGATGAAGAAGTAGAAAAAATGCTTTGGGGTATCCGCTGGGGCGGCGATACCATTATGGATTTATCAACGGGTAAAAACATTCATGAAACTCGTGAATGGATACTGCGTAATTCACCCGTACCTATCGGTACTGTGCCCATCTATCAAGCCCTAGAAAAAGTTAACGGTAAAGCTGAAGATTTAACGTGGGAAATTTTTCGCGATACCTTAATTGAACAAGCAGAGCAGGGTGTTGATTACTTTACTATTCATGCCGGTGTTCGTTTACACCATGTGCCGCTTACGGCAAAACGCATGACTGGTATTGTTTCGCGCGGTGGTTCGATTATGGCGAAATGGTGTTTGGCTCATCATACAGAAAGCTTTTTATATACGCATTTTGAAGAAATCTGCGAAATCATGAAAGCGTATGATGTTTCTTTCTCCTTGGGTGACGGTTTACGCCCTGGTTCTATTTATGATGCTAACGATGCCGCACAATTTGGCGAGCTAGAAACCTTAGGAGAGTTAACAAAAATTGCTTGGAAACACGACATCCAAACCATGATTGAAGGCCCAGGTCATGTGCCTTTACACATGATTAAAATCAATATGGAAAAACAGCTGGAAGAATGTGGTGAAGCGCCTTTTTACACCTTAGGCCCTTTGACGACTGATATAGCGCCTGGTTATGATCACATCACCTCTGCTATAGGTGCGGCGAATATCGGCTGGTATGGTTGTGCTATGTTATGCTATGTTACTCAAAAAGAGCATTTAGGCTTGCCGAACAAACAAGATGTGCGTGAAGGTATTGTTACTTATAAAATTGCCGCTCATGCCGCTGACTTAGCTAAAGGTCATCCAGGTGCACAAGCCCGTGATAACGCCATGTCTAAAGCCCGTTTTGAATTCCGTTGGGAAGATCAATTTAATATCGGTCTTGATCCTGAAAAGGCGCGTGAATTTCATGATGAAACCTTGCCTAAAGACTCAGCAAAGGTTGCACATTTTTGTTCTATGTGTGGACCTCATTTTTGTTCTATGAAAATTAGTCAGGATGTGCGTGATTACGCGAAAGCAAAAGGTATTGAAGATGAAAACGAAGCGCTAAAACAAGGAATGGATGAAAAGTCTAAACAATTTCTTGATGAAGGCGCAGATATTTATCATAAGATTTAACTCAATCACGCTCATTATGCCTGCTGAATTTAGCTAAGTCAGCAGGCCTAGTGTGAAATAAAATCAATAATTCTCCACAATAAAACCGTTAGTGCCTGAATATATTTTTGCGATGATTTAATGGTAAGTTCTTAACTTTAATTTAGCGGTTAGCAACAGGTCGTTTCTGGATCATAAGTCATAGCAAATACAGCTCTGTGAAGCAAGAGTTGTTGACTTGAATGACAAAAGCTTTTCGGTTATGCACCGCTTATCCAAAATCAGTCATTGAGGGTGCGTAATATCAATGATAATATCATCCCTGAAAGTCACTTTATTTTCTTGATGGAAATGGCTGCTTGATATTTGTCGTAGAAGATTAACATTTTTCGAGGTCACTTGTTATGAAACAAACTATCATACATTCACTGATACTTGCTGGGCGGCAAGCACCCTCTGCTGACAATTCACAGCCTTGGCGATTTAGCCACGTCGATAACAGAATTACCGTTGAGTACGATACTGAAAGGCTGGCTGGGCTAACATTTGGTGCTAACGAACCTGCAACCCTACTATCCTTAGGTTGCGTGCTGGAAAATATGCTACAAGCTGCCGATTTTATCGGAGTGGAGGTTGGCTGGTATTTGGAAGATGAACTTAGTATTGGTAATGCAGTTCTCCACCTTACAATTCCGTTAGACTGTGTTCATAATGAATATGAGACTGAGCTTACTTTCTCTGGACATCCGTTGTTTGACCGCCATACTAACCGCTTCCCATATCGATCGACGTTGATACCTGTCTCCATCATGCCAGACATAAACCAATTTCGAGAAGGTACAGCCCGCATTAAATTGCTAGATACACCAAAAGAGATTAAGGCAGTGGCAGCATTGGCTAGGCAAGCATCAGAGGTTCGCTTCCAAACTCAGGAAGTTCATGAATGGCTGGCGCACAGCTTACGTTTCACTAGGCAGGAAGCCGCCAAAGGTGATGGGCTTGATATAGCTACTATTCCCCTGCCACCCGGTGGTGCTTTGTTCATGAGATATATCATGGACTGGAAATGGATGTCTCGATTGAATCGTTTGGGAGCCTATAAATTAATGGCTGCTCTTGATGTTAAGCCCATTGAACAAGCCCCTATTATCATCGCATTCATAGGTGGTTCGGCTCGTGAAGATATAATTAATGTAGGTCAATTGCTAACTCGAGTTTGGATAGACTTGAACTCAAAAGGTATTGCAGTTCACCCCTACTATGTGGTTTCCGATCAATTGCAAAGACTGCTAGTCGGGAAGGTTCCGGCTCAACTTGTTAGTCAAATTGACAAAGTCGCTGCACAAAGTGCAGCGTTGCTTGATCTGCAAGAACATGAATGCTTGCACATGTTATTGAGAATTGGTTATCCAACAAGAGATCCGATTAGATCAAAAAGATTACCGTTAGAAGCTATCTGTAATATGTAAAGGTGCGTTTATTACGGATGAATCATCATCTGTTGCTTCATCAAATGTAACTTGAGTTTTTGTAGCGGATTTCGGTTGCCTCCCGGCAGCCAAACCCGCTTAAACCGGTTAGTGTAGGCGTCAAATTGTTGGGAGTAAGGGGCTGAAAATATTCGGCCGCGCTGCAATAAAATTTTCAAAACTTCGGTTGCTGTTACCCCAGCGCAAAGCTCACAACCCATCACAGTTGACGGCCCTTTTTTGCCTACCAAATCGATACTGGATGGATCTACTAAATAAGATCCATGTAGCCCAGAAGGAGCTAGTCCCATTAAAAAGCGCAAAGCCTGTTCGGTTTCAGTGCAACCTTGCCATTGAAAGTATTCTTCGAAAGACATGCCGTTGGGCATGAAGGAAAGTAATGCAGTGCCCATTCCTAGGGGGGCGGCAGTGATGGCAGGAATACCAAGTTGGTGGCAGGCTGCGAACACGGCTTTACGCGCATTGAAAGCGAAAAAATCCAGGCCATCAACGTAGATATCAGCACCTATAAGAAAAGCTGCCAAATTAGTTTCGGTGACTCCTTGGGGAAAGCGCCTGATATCTAAGTTTGGATTAATGCCTAATGCCATTTCCGCAAGGACATCAACCTTAGGTCTATCGAGATGATTAATGGTAGCACCGACCTGGCGGTTAAAATTAGCTAACTCAAAAATGTCTAAATCTGCAATATGAAAAGCACCAATACCAAGGCGGGCTAAAGTTAACAGATGGCTGCCGCCAACGCCACCTAAGCCCGCAATAGCAATACGTTTAGTCTTAAGCAGGTCTTGTTCTTGACGAGTTAACCAGCCGATATTTCTAGAAAATGCAGTCGTGTAATCAAAGCTTGTCTCTGTCATGGCTGGTAATCCTTAGTGTGCTTTAAGCGGATTTATGAATGGCTAAGTGGCTAATTATTGCTAGAGCTGACAGAGTCCTCAATTCAGTTCTAATTCAGAAAATAGACGGTAACCTTTGTTATAATCACCTTTCCAAATTAGTTCGTTTTGGTAGGTTGTAAATGCATCCATTTTAAAGGGATAGCGTAGGCCTTTATGCTCACAGGGAGTTCCTATGATCAACATGTTTAAACCACCTTTACGAAGGATTTTATCTAACGCTAACGTTGTTATGTAATACCAATGGGCTATATCATGATGGTAGGAATATTTTGCTGCCGCATAAATCATTCCCCAAATAATATCGCGGTTTTCACAGCGATTATTGCTAGCTTCTTTGTTCGTGGCTTCATAATGCCCAATCCCAAAGGGTGGGAGACTATCAGTGGATCTTCGTCTTATTTCTTTAAGCAAACACAGTCTGGATATCTCAACCGATAACCCCGTAGTGTTTTTATTAATGCTTTCATTCAGCACACAAAGCTGTTCTATTGGTAAGGCCTGATCATTTTTTATAATCAATCTCATGGCACCGACCCAATGCCCAGAGGGTTTGTGGCTAACGATAAAGTGCACAGAATGAGCATCATATTCATCAAATTCTTGTTCCGAGGGGAAATCGTCTTTGTTCTCAAAGTCCATTTCTTCACAATAAACATGGTAACGAATTGAGTAATGTATTTCTTTACTTTTAACGGTATCCGCTAAAAAGACTTCATAATAATGGTCAAACATGATGCTCCTTATGATTGGCTCAAAGGCTATATGAAAAGCCTCTTAAATGGGATAGTTAGGTTTATCTGTTCAGGCATGGGTACAAGTTCCAGCAACTTGTAATTATTAATCGTGCAAGTTTTGTTCTTTGAACTAAGCTTGCAATCTAGCTCATTTATGTTGCATTCTGAGAATGCTCGATAGCCGTTTTTATAATGGTCTTGCCATATTTCACTTTGATAGGTAGCTAGGACATTCATTTTGAAAGGATAGCGCATGCCTTTATGCTCACAGGGATCGCCTATCACGGTCATGTCTAGCCCGCCTTTACGTAGAACTTTTTCTAGTCCGGGCGTCGTCAAGAAGTACCAATTGGATATGCCATGATGGTACGAATATTTTAATGCCGCATAAATGAGTCCCCAAATAATGTCGCGATTATTTTTGGCTAACTGATGCTTGTTAGACTCATTGCTGACGTTGTTTTGAGCTGTAATCCCATAAGGAGGCAGTATGTCATTAAATATTTTCCTAGCTTCTTTGATTAAGCATAATCTCGATAACTCAACCGAAAGCCCAGTGTTACTTTCATATATGGGGTCATTGAGCTCACAAAGCAGTTCTATAGGTAAGGGATGGCCATTTTTAAAAATCAAGCGCATGGCCCCTATCCACAGTCCAGATTGTTTATGCCGTACGATAAAATGGCTAGCATGACGGTCGTATTGATCAAATTCCTGTCTTAACGGGAAATCATCTTTGTTCTCAAAGCCCATTTCCTCACAATAAACTTCATAGCGTATGGAATAATGTATTCTTTTACTTTTCAGAGTATCAGCCAAAAAAACTTCAAAATAAGTGTCAAACATGGCAGTAAGCCTAGTAATTTGGTTAAATAAAGGTTTTGGCTAGCAATGTCGGTCATTCAAGATCTTATGCCCTGTTAGTGTGTAAACTTAAAGCAATAGAGCAGTTAATATAAAAGCCTGCTGGCCTGCTAACTGGCTTGGCATAAGTCAAAACTTTAGAAGTTAAATAAAATCTATTACTTCTTTTGTCGTAGCTAAAAATCTAAGTTATCAGTGTTGTATTTTCGGCAATTGAATGCTGAGGTGACCAAAATTTTATGGCTAACCTGAACCATTAAACGCTGATGCTTAATGGTTCAGGTAGACGAGCTTAACCTAAGATAGGCGACGGCTTTTTTTTGTGTAAAGTCCAGCTCCAACTAAGCCTATACCAAATAAAGCTAGGGCTGAAGGTTCTGGTACATTTGATGTTGTTGAAGAAATATTTGCTTGGTCCCATACAACAAATTTAAGCGGATCATTCGTGGTATTGCCACCAGAGGCTATAGTTCCGTTTGCTGTAAATTGAGCATCAGTGGCATAATTAGCAAGCGGGAAAGCTTGCCAAGCAAGTGTGTTTGTAAATCCATAGTTACCAATTAGCGTGCTGGCAGCAAGCGGTACCACTTGTGAAAGATCTGTGGGTCCAGTAGCTGTCCAATAATTTGAATATGCAGTTTCCATATCCATAGTGGCAACTTGTTGTGGGATGCCGGGGGCGACAGAATTAAAGGTGGTTTGCATAACATTACTGGTACTGATTGACGCTGGGCTATTAAACCATGTGCTAACAGTGTTCGCATCGACATGTGCAATAGTTGGAGCTGTTGCGCCTACAAGAGCAAAGGCTGCATTAACTGCTCCCAGGTAGTTACCGACAGACCCCGTGTTAACCGCACCAAAAGCAATGTTTGCGCAAGAAGTCAAGCTAGACTGCCCACCATTACAACTAGCATAGCCTATCGAAGAGCTTATGCTTGTCACTTGCGTAGCGAAAATAGCGTTGAGGGAATTAGGGACAGGCGATATGCCCGGACCATAGGTGGTTATGCCCACAACGCCGACTAAAATGTCGCCGACAATAAAGCTGGT
>CAIVGC010000037.1 GCA_903905335.1 uncultured Methylococcaceae bacterium | reverse complement strand
TTGTATTAAATGATTTATTATCGTTCAAACACTATTTACTTCAGCGTGAAATTCTGAATCTAGGATTTACAATAAAGCCTTATTGGCTTGATGATAGTCATGTGTATCATCTTAACGGCACAATTGAAAATCTTGAAGATAATACGCATCGCAGTCCATTTCTTTTAGAGGAAGATTTAGCTAATCAAAGAACCTCTTCGCGTGAAGCTAACAAAGCATATAACAAATTAATTTGGGATAAGATTTTTGTGATCGTTGGTATGTCATTTGAATGCGAAACCGATAGGTTTTTTCTAAATGCAGTCAATAACGTTGAGGATCACTTAGCTGTTGGTAACTCATTATGGATTGTTGTGAATCCAGATGAAGACGCATTAAACAAAACATGCGAGAGGGTACAGGAAGCTTTACCTTCTGCATCAGTAAGTAAATTCAACATGACATTTAATCAATGGATACAAGATAATTTGAAAAATTTTATAGGAGAATCGCTTGATAAAAAATTCTCAAGCGGAACGGGATTATAAACCGCCTCCTCGTGAAGGACTTCTGCTAAACAATCTAAGTTTAACAAAAACGACAGCCACCATATAGCAAAGCAGAATCGAGACTATCAACTTCTAAGTCGGCGGGGTCATATGCCCCGTACGAAACGTTTAAAGCGTTGCTGAATAAGTAAATCCTTAGATCATCTTTAAAAAAACAACTTTACTCTGACCCAGTCATGAAGAATATTCATAGCTAAAGACAGTGTAATATTTACTACCGCGCACCTTGTAAGGTAAGTGCGTTATATTTAATAGATACTATTTATTCTTATTTAACATAAGGCGTTATAAAGGTTTTAATGCCTGATAATACCGCTAATAGTTGTGTTGCCAGTTGATACAATTTATTCAACATGGCCGCCTGTAATTCCTGATCATCAGGATAATCATGTGAAAAGGTATTACGTGCTTCACGCATTAACAACCAATCATCTGCTGAAGCAATCGCACCTATTTTTTCGAGTCTATAAAGTTTGTCAATGAATGCTTTCAGTTCACCAGGTTCCTTGGTTATTTCCAATACGGCCGGGAACAACTTTGCCCCCATTAAGTCCTGTAACTTAGCAAAGCGTGTGGAGAATTGATCCAGTATGGCAAGCTCTACGTCATTTATTTGCTTTAAAGTTTGTCCTGTAAAGGGAATATGTTTTTGCAGTTGAGTCATAGCCCAGTTCAAACGGTCGGCATGGCGGTCACAAATTTTAATGATTTCAACGGTGGTTTCTTTCATTGCAGTAACACCCCTGTTTGCTTGGCGATACGGTAAATAGGTAGGTCAACGGCACTATCGGCTCTATGCAAAACCACATCAATCTTTTGCTCGCCTATTTTTTTATGTAAATCTCTAAGAAATTGCAACTTGGCCGTGATTAAATCAGCAGGTTTTTGATTTTGCGGTTCAATATATAGATCAATATCACCGCCCTTAGCCTGATCATCAACTCTTGAGCCAAATAACCAGACTTGTGCATCTGCGCCAAAATTACTTTTGGCAGTTTCGTAAATGCTTTGTCTTTGAAAATCTGTTAAACGCATCAAGTAACCTATTGATGAAAAGTTAAACGCAAAATTGATAAGGTAGTTCGTAGGTAGAGCTATAGCGAAACCCATCAGGCGGGTGAAACAACAAAAACCATGACACATTGCATCACTGCCATTAAGCCCCATAGTTTTAGCTTATTTATACGCCGTTTTTGCTAAATTTAACTTTATGATAACAGCCGTGAATTTTTACTATTGCGAAATATTAAAGGCTTTTCATTAGCCGCTAAACTACTTTGTGCGGCGGCATCTATAGCGTCCTGAATAACACCATGATGAGGTGATTTGCTACAAACGGGATCGGCGTTGTACATATCGCCGGTTAATAAATAAGCCTGACAATGACAACCACCAAAATCTTTATCTTGCTCATCGCAACTGCGACAAGGCTCTTTCATCCAGTCTTTACCTCGAAAGAAATTAAAAGCTTTCGAGTCATTCCAGATTTCTTCAATACTGTAATCATTTACATTTGGGCAATCCAAACCCGGCAAGTCACGAGCAGAATGA
Source organism: uncultured Methylococcaceae bacterium (assembly GCA_903905335.1). Classification (GTDB taxonomy): domain Bacteria; phylum Pseudomonadota; class Gammaproteobacteria; order Methylococcales; family Methylomonadaceae; genus Methylobacter_C. Next base: position 996 of record CAIVGC010000037.1, on the reverse strand, counting down.
CAAGGTAGCGCCACACCATCAGGGGCAATGGTAAGAAAAGTCGTACCCCAGCCATTCATACAGGCTTTAGGTCTATCTTCATAAAAATCAGGTACTACATAATAGATTTTCATTTTACCTTCGACTTTTTTCTTAAAAGCCTGCGCAATGGCTTCGGCTTTTACAAATTGTTCCTGGGTAGGTAACAATAAGTCGCGGTTAGCATGAGCCCAACCATAGTATTGAGTATTCGCTATCTCCAGATAATCAGCGCCTAGTTCTTCAGCCATGGCTAGAATTTCTGCCATTTGGTGAATATTTTCCCTATGAATCACCACGCACAATACCATGGGATAACCATGTTTCTTAACCAAATGTGCTACAGCTTTTTTATGTTCAAAAGAGGCGGTACCGGCTATATGATCGTTGAGTTCTTGGCTACTCGCCTGAATACTGACTTGTATATGATCTAAGCCTGCCTCTTTCAACTGGATGATTTTTTCTTCGGTGAGCCCATAACCGGAAGTAATGAGGTTGGAGTAATAACCTAAATCTCTGGCGTGCTTAACGAGCTCAGGCAAATCTTGACGTGTTAGCGGTTCACCACCCGAAAAGCCTAATTGCACCGCGCCCATCTTTCGTGCTTGGCTAAGTACTCGCAGCCAATCTTCGGTGCTTAATTCAGCTTGATAGTGGGCATAGTCAATGGGATTCGAGCAATAAGGACATTGCAGAGGACACGCGTAAGTCAGCTCTGCCAACAGCCAGCGCGGTGGGGTATTAGTTTTGATTGATCCAGCCATTTTGTAGCGCGTCCTCTAAGAAAGCGGTGACATCATTAGTAAGGCCAGCGGTTGCAAACTTTTGTTCTAGGTCACTGACAATTTGAGCAACCGTGCGCGTACCATCACAGAGTTTAAGTATTTCGGCTGAACTTTGATTCAGCTCTACCATGCCTTCTGGATAAAGAATAACCTGCTTTTGCTGGGCTTCTTCCCATTGTAGGCGATGGGTGCG
>CAIVGC010000036.1 GCA_903905335.1 uncultured Methylococcaceae bacterium | reverse complement strand
TATAAATTCACTGGGCAAGAATGCTGAGGATTTTTTAATTGACGATAGCATTTTCCAGGCCGCAGAAATCGGTAGAATTCATGCAAAAGCCGCGTGATATTTGGCGAAGGTATTGATTATAGGCTTGGAGTTGATCAATGGAAAGATCATCGATGTTTTATGAGAATATATTGCTACTAGCAATCTGTGTGAGTTTCGTGAAATAACAATTTCTTATGCTGCTTTATTAAAAAAATAATGAGTCAGGATAATAAATAAAGACGGGATTTAATTAAATACTACATATTGGGAGGCAATTGTGGTGATGTTCGAAGTCTATTCATAAAAACATGGTCACTAACAACAAATCTTCCGCTAAATCGCATGAAACTTTAGAGACTTTTGTTGATTAATACCCAATATTGGAAAAAACAGAATTAAGTCGATCACTTGCGATAATATGCAAAGATATTACGCTTGAGTCGGTTTTCTACGTGAAGTAGAAAAACCAAGAACGCCAGCGGTTAATAAGGCGATAGAAGTTGGTTCGGTGACGTTGAACGACGATATACAAAAAACAGATGTAGCTTTTTGATATATAAAAAATGGAGCAGATGAGCTTTAGTACTCAGCCAATACAGCAATGGCTGAGTACTAAAGTGATTAACAATGTGGTACAGGCTTTATATGAAGCCGATGTGTATTTCAGATCCACTAATTTTTCGGGGCAAAAAATCGTCGGCAAGCACATCATGCATACCATTATGAGCGTTATTCCGCAAAGCCGATCTGCCGCAAGCTGCCACCAATTCTTTTTGAACCATGCGAGGTTCTAACCCGCTATCAATGACTCTGTTGATAAGGTCTGAAGATAAATTTTCGCTAAAAAATGAGCCCCATTTGTGGTTTATGCGTAATTTGGCATAAATGGACTGGAGCACATTTTTCATCTGATTTTGTGTAGGGCGATCAGCCTCTATAATGGTAAAGCGTGATAAAATTGGCTCAGCGATCAAGCTAAGTTCGTTAGCCGTTGCTATCCACACAATATGTGAACAATCCACAGAAATTTCTAGTCCTTCATCTACAAAATTAGCTGATGTTTCTTTTTCTAAAAGCTGGTGTAATGGCCCTAAAGGGTCGTAACGATTGTCGCCACTCGCTTTGTCAAGCTCATCAATAACTATAATAGGATTTGCTATTCTGCCGCGAGCCAATGCTTCTACGATTCGTCCAGGTTTGCCGTCTGCCCAGTTAGATGACATGCCTCCAATCACGAAGCCAGCGGTCATTCCAGATAATGATATTAATTCGAAATGAGTGTGAACCAACTTGGCAAGAGCATGGCAAAAAGCAGTTTTACCTATTCCTGGCGGGCCAGAAATTAGTAAAGGGTTAGCTAAAAACTCATGTCGCTCAGACAGTCTTGATAAAGCGAATTGCTCTTGATAATAATCGAGAACGTCACAAAAGTTTGGGAATCCGATTCTCAATTGTTCAAGTTGATCAAGAATAAGCTCTGGCAATATTGCTAAAGGTAAAAATCCGGCAGAATCACCTAAATAACTGAGATAACGTTGATGGTTACGATGTAAATTGCTTTTGTTACTATGCTCATTTTGCAAGACAGCCATTTTATCGACATCGAAAATTTCAATCAGATGTGTAAACGATTCTAAATTGCTATTTATACGGGAGTCTACTGTAGTAGATGTTTTCAATTTAAGGTATTGATTTAACGTAATATTTTTTTCATGGGTATACATAAATATTTCCAGTTTATCCAATTCGACAATTAAATTCAGTTAAGCTTACAAGAGCTAATCTTTTAAAGTGATGGCGTAAAGCTTTGTATTACGTCCTTGCACCTTGTGTTGTGTCTGCGCCTTACCGTCACTGCCATGCGTCAACCAATTAGCTTTTGTGATTGCTTCAATTACTCGTTTAAGATCATAGCCTGTGGTCGCATCTTTCAAGCCCGCTGACGTAAAAAGGTATGACCGTTCATCATTGTATTTTCCTGAATACCATCCAGCACGATCTGCTTTCATGGTTGTTCTATTGTCAGCCTTCGGTGTAAATCGACTATCACCAAAACGGTCTATAAAGTCTTTAATAGATTCTAGGATAACGTTGTCTTCAGTTGCACCAGTGCCTCGATGATTGCGCCATTTTTGAAAACAAACTAGAGCCGCCTGAAGTGCAGCGCCCTCGGGCCATCCTGTCACCTCATACTCAGTCGCTAATTCACCTGCTAAAGCAACTAAGGCGAAAGCACGAGCAGCTCGATGCTCTTGTGGTTCCATGCTGTCACTTGTGAATTTTTGTAATGTAAGTTCAAGTTGGCCGCCAAAGTCTTGAGTATCTTCAACTAGATTTTCAAGGTAAGTAATACCTGCATGACCATAAAATTCAGTCGTGCTTTTTTGCAGAGTATCAGAAAAAAGCCGGCCGTCTTTCATCCCATGTAAGTTATCAAATGCACCGTATTGACCGAATACTGGGATCTGTAACAAACGTACTGATTGACCAGCTTTAACCGATAATCCTTTTTCTTGGAAGAAGCTCTCTAAGGTTTTTTCGCCATTAGATAACAACACGATACGCCATTTACTAACCGGTCTTGCAGAACCTTTCATATTAGCTCGCTGTTTGCCCGTACCATTTCCTAGCGCATAGATGATCTGGTTAACCTCTCTAGGGTCTGAGTCGCCCAGCTCATCTAATGCCAGCAAGCCATCATTGAATAATACAGCTGCGGCTTCTAGTCCGTTGCCGGTCGCTTTCCAAGACTTCCTGAAACCCTCACCACCCCATACAGAGCCAGCAGCCTTATGTCCTGTTGATTTTCCTTTTGATGAATCACCGAAGATATGAAAACCTGCATAATCTATATGGCACTTTTTCAATAATGCACCGGCAAAACTGATGCTAGTCTGAAAGAGTAATAATGGGTTACCTAAGCAATATCTCGATATATGCTGCTGCCATTCTTCTAGTGTGCCTCGTCGCCCATATTCTGCGGTTATAGCGTGATCTGTTTGAAAAAATATATCATCACGATTACCAATAACCTGATCAGGCAAAACGAATATATCGCCATGCCAACCAACCTTTAACGCACATTCAAGCTGTTTTTGTGGGCGTTGTGATTGTAAGTAACTGGGCAACATGTTTCGTTTATGGTGGTTAATGTTAAGCCCCTGCTTAAGAAGTTCGCCGCGCAATTCCTCACAACTACCCGATAGCATTTCTAAAGGCATTAACCATTTTTTCCAGCGATCACGCCTACTTTTAAACCGTAATAAAAGTCCGTGATTATGGTCGCCACTATCACAACTGCCTGCGTCAATATGAAGTGGGTCGCAAATTAAATCATTCGTTTCTGTTGTATCTCCGTTTCTGTCAGTTTTAATGCCGTGATAATAAACACCTGCATTTCCAAACTCGTTAAAGTCATCGTAAGCCGCGTAGCATGGGCGATCTATCTCTACCTTTACAATTTTGTGCGGTGGACTTTCTATGTGGTTAACGCCATTACTATGCAGAAAGGTAACCCCAGTAACCCCTGTTTTTTTGTCGGGGTTACCCCTGCAAGCCTTGTCGTTACTGGCGGTAACTTCGGTAACCTCAGTAACCCCTGAAATGTTAGATTCAATATTGCTTTTAAGATTACCTGAATTGTCATTAGTAAGATTAGCTAAAACAATCCCTTTTTTGAATGCTAAATATGATTTTTTATTAGTATTTTTTTTTGTTGAATTAATTGAATTAAAAAAGTCATCGCGCTTAGATTCAAGGCTCATGGCCTACACTCCCTGACGATATTGTCAATCGTTGACTCGGCTGAAATCACTCTAGTTAAGTCTTGATCACTAAGTTCATAGCCTTCGAGTAATTGCCTTATCGCTAAACTTAAGATAATCGCTTCAAATTCGATAAGATCAAATAACTCATATTTATTGAACTTAGGTGGCTTTGAGCCTTTTTGATACTTAGTGCTATCTGGGAATAAGTCTGACATTGTTAAACCAATTGCTGATAGTATTTCTCTAGGTTCGCAACCTGCAAAGCAGTGGATTAGTACTTTTTCATCGTCGCTCAGTTTTATTGCCAGTGATGGTGATTTATCGTCGTGACTCGGACAGCACGCTAGCCATTTGCAACTGCCGCTTGGTTTTACTTTCTCTAGTTTTGATAATAAGTT
>CAIVGC010000035.1 GCA_903905335.1 uncultured Methylococcaceae bacterium | reverse complement strand
GTTTAGGTCAAGATTTAACAGGTAAAGTCTTCGCTATATGGGGACTGGCATTTAAACCAGATACTGACGATATGCGTGCTGCCGCAGCAATTACTATTATTAATAGACTGACTTTGCAGGGTGCAAAAGTAGTGGCTTACGATCCAAAAGCCCGACATGAAGCAGAAAGTATTTACCTTAAGGGCAACAATAATGTCAGTTATGTCGATAGCAAATATGAGGCCCTCAAAAATGCTGATGCCATTATATTGATAACAGAATGGCAAGAGTTTAGAAGTCCTGATTTTGACGAAATAAAAAAATTACTTAAGACTCCATTATTTTTTGATGGCCGCAACCAGTTTAAACAGCAGCGCATGGAAGCAATGGGATTTGAATATATTCAAATTGGGGTATCTAACATGGATATTTGTATCCAGACAAATATCCCCTAGGTATAGGATTAGTTCTTAGATCTAATGGGTACTTGGTTTTAGAGTAATCTCTAAAACCAAGGTCAATTATATAAACTTACATTGATAACTCTTATTCGATCGGGTTGTACCTTACTGAGTGGGATTAATAATGTGGCATTGAGCTGAGTATAATCAAAAAATAGATGATACTTTGAGGCTAGATTTTGACTTTTGAAGTAAATTCTTTTTAATGTTTAATCCAAACACTATCGATTACTTTGCTTTCGTGTAGAAATCAGTCCAAAACCCAATAACACAAACAAACTGCTCCACAGTAAGCTAGGGACTAGCCAAAACCAGTTTTGATAGAAGGTTTCGGGTGGAGTAGTGAGATAAGGTACTTCATATAGCCCTGCCCATGGCTGATGTATGGGTGATTGTTCTAGGATGTCGCCTGAAGCCAGTACCACTGAAGATACGCCGGTATTAGTGACACGCAATACCGGTCTTCTAAATTCCACACCTCGGGCTAGTGTCATGTATAAATGTTGGTAAGGTTCTTGCCAACTGCCGTACCAAGAGTCGTTGGTAACATTAACGATAAACTGTGCGCCTAATGCCGCTAATGAGCGTGAAAAGCCGGGAAATAGACTTTCATAGCAGATTTGGGCTCCCATCTTATAACCATTCCAATGTAATAGCTGGGTAGGGCCTGCGCCGCGTGCAAAGTGACCGGTTTCGGGTAGCCAATCACGTATGGCAGGAAAGACTTGTTCACCCGGTATGTATTCACCAAAGGCTAAAAGGATCGTTTTGCTGTAATGAGGCGGCACAATCTCTCCTTCTTTGTTTAATAAAAATAGGGAGTTGGTAATTAAACGCGATGACTGATCGACACTGTAAGCCCCAGTTATCAAAGGGATTTGTCTTTCGTGCAGAAATTGACTGAGTGTTAAAGGAAGTGCGTTGAATTTGAACGGTTCGCCCAGTAAGGCGGGAAATGCGGTTTCAGGCCACAACACAAAATCTATTTTTTTATCGGAGTGAGCTTTGAGTGCTTGATCTGTGAGTGTTAGGTAACGATGAAGAATTTCTTTGCTATAACCTTTACCTAATTCGGCCGCTAGTTTTTCTGAGTTTTCGATACTGGCTTGAATTAATAAAGTGTTAAATGAAGCATCGGGTACTGGGAGTCTAGCTTTAAGCCTGATGCCGCCCATATTGAGTAATATAAAGACGCTTATTACACTAGCGAGTATTATTTTCCCCGCTTTATGCGTACGGTTTTGCCAAGCGATATATAAGGGTAGATTACATAATAAAGTGGCGGCACTGAGTCCACTAAAACCTATGAATTCAGCCCATTGGTATATGGGCAGGTTGGCACCAAACCAAGAGTAACCAAAGTTCCAGTCAAACAGAGTGAATGAATAGGCTTCGCAGAGTATGGTGATTAGTGTCATTAAGCCTAGTGAAAGTCTCTCTGAACTCTTTAATAAGCGCCTACATAAAAACCATAGCAGTCCGGCTAAAGGCACATATAAGTGAGCGATTAAGGCGTAAAACAACATACCTATGACCGCAATAGGCCAATCTAAATGGGCAAACTCATGCAATAAATAAGCGACCCAATTAAATCC
>CAIVGC010000034.1 GCA_903905335.1 uncultured Methylococcaceae bacterium | reverse complement strand
GATGGTCTTATGTTCATTGGCTAATTCCTGAATACGATCATAATCGGCATTCAGCCCTAAGCGCAATACGCCAAGAACCAGTATTTTCCACTGCTCCATACCAGGGCGACCAGTCTTTGCACTCGCTTTGCCTTCTGCACCGACTCGTTTCGGCAATACTTCTTGAAGTATGGTGAAAACGCGCTCTCGTAATGCCGTGTTTATGTAAATGCACTGAAGCCCACGTAATAACTGAGGTATATCATCACGAGATTTCGGATTTAAAATGATAGTGGCGATATCTACTTCGCCGAACTGCATTTGGGGTTGTATAACAGTGCGCATAGCTTTTCAAATGGCGAAGAATTGTTGGTTTTATGCGTTTATAGAGGGGTTCACCACCAAAATTAAGGGACAACAGCCTAAAGAAGCACTAAATCAATAACTTAATAATGGTGACTGAATCCGTCAAAACACATCTTCAGTTTACTAGGGATAGTATAACATATTGAACCATATCAGATTATTTGGTTTTCTTTCAGGCACTAATTAAGAAGACTTTACCGTTTGAATATAAGTGCCCGAGAATCTGACTGGGATTTTGGCCGACAACGCGGTTGAGCACTGCGCTTTGGCTGCTTTGCTGAATAAAATGGGTGGCTTCGTTTTGGGCAATGCTGAAGTTTTGCCAGTTGACAATCGCATTAGGGCTATTGGTAACAGTGGTCGTATGAGGTGTAGCGGTATCAATAGTGACCTGCCCGCTAACGATGCTCGCCCCAGTAGGATTGGCATGGACAAACGAAGGATAAAGTACCGTTAAAATGGCAACACTAAGCGCACTACGTAGCAGTATATTTGAGTAACAGGGAGCCCTCATTATCTTTATTAATTGCGCCAATACCATTTGAAATTTATGGGTACTATATATCTTACAAATAAGTACGTCAAAGTCTTTCTTGATTAGCAAGCCGCGTTGGGCTGCAACTTTTCGCAACCCAACATTATTGTCGAGCATTGTTGGGTTAACGATGGAGCCGTTAGCCCAACCTACAGGACTCTATGTGAATCGTAGTGGGTAAATCGTCATTCCGGCATGGACTGCCGGAAACCAGTTGCCATGGAGGGCAACTATAAGTTTCATGATAAGCACTCCAACTACGACATAAACCTCCCTGTATTCTGGATCACGGCAGTACATGACGTGATGACGGCGCTGCTAAAGCATCTTTATAATCAAGAAGTCTTTTAGATAGCTTGCCAAACAAACGATGATTTACTTGCTGGTGTGAGTAAAAGCACCATCCCAATCGGCTGCGGGGGGAGCATCAAGATAATAAGCGATACGTTCAAGATAAAGGGGATAGAGCTTATCTTTTGGATAGGCCTTAGTTAATGATTCAAATATCTGCTGCGCGGCAAGCCATTGTTGTTTTCTATAGAGCTGCAAGGCATTCGCTAAAGTATCAACCAACAAAAACTGCTCTGCGCCAAGGTCTTCAGTAAGCCCTAGAGGCTCATAGATAGTAATGGCACTTAGCTTGCCTTTAACTCTCACCCTGTCTAGTTCTCGATAAGTAAACTCAGGAGCCGCCAGACTGGTAAATTCACTCACGATCATTTTTACGCCATATTGCTTAGTTAAGCCTTCTAATCTGGCACCTAAATTAACCGCATCACCCATCACGGTATAGGCCATTCGAAACTCCGACCCCATATTGCCTACGCTCATCTTTCCGCTATTAATACCTATCCCTATGTCAATTTCTGGCCAACCCTTGGCTTTAAATGCGCCTTGAATAGCCGCTAGCGTTTGCAAGATTGCCAAACCGGCATGTACCGCATAACTGGCATGTTGGGCATTGTGCATAGGCGCTCCCCAAAAAGCCATAATCGCATCACCAATATATTTATCTATCGTGCCTTTAGAATCGTGTATCACTCGGGTGACTGGCGTTAATATATCGTTGATTAATTCACACAAGGCTTGGGGCTCCATTCCTTCTGAAATAGTGGTAAAGCCTCTGACATCGGAGAATAACACTGTCATTTCTCGACTCTCGCCTTTTAACGAAAATTCTTCATCCGATAGACTCATTTGCGCTACTAATTCAGGCGGAATATATTGGCCAAACATGCTACCTAATTGTTTTTTCTTACGACTTTCAAAGAAAAAACCAAACAGAATCTGTAGACCAAATAGTAAGACCAGCAAACTAATCGGCGTTGCCAATAAAGCATCAAAATTCAAATAACGCCAACTATAAAAATTGTAGCCTATACCAGCAAGCAATAAGCCACCAAACAGCAGAGCCGATGGCAATGCCGATAAATATGGGAATAAGATAACCGCCGCTAGATAAATAAGCAGTAATTCAAGCAACTCTATAGCCAGCATATAACTAGGTCTAGATTTAATGGTTTGATCTAGCAATCCGCTCAATATATTGGCATGCACTTCTACACCGGCATAAACACTTTGTACTGGTGTAGCTCGCGAATCAAACAAACCAGCGGCCGTAGTGCCGATGATGACAATTTTATCTTTTAATTGCTCCGGAGCGACTACACCGTTAAGTACATCGGTGGCAGAAATATAAGAAAAACTACCTTGTCGTCCACGATAGGGTACTAAGAGGATACTTTTTTGATTAACGGGAATATGGAAGCCTTGAATATCTATACCTTCTAAACGACTATCGTCGTTGTTTTGGCCATAATTTTCTCCGGTAATAAAGCCAATATCTGGCTGCTCTAATAAAGTTCTAAATAAAGCCAGTGGTAAAGATTCATAGAGTTGGTTCTTATAATTGATTAACAAGGGTACTCTTCGATAGACACCATCATCATCGACACTGGGATTATTAAAAAAACCGCCAGATCTAGCCTTGGCTTGCAACTTTGGTAAATTAGCTGCAAAACTTTGCTCTGTAAATAATAAACGACTAAAAGGCTGACTATCTGTAGTCAAGGGCTTCGGGAGCAAACCTATTTCAGGGTTGTTTTCAAGTTTATGACTAGTAAGATAGCCCAATACGATGGGTCTATTTTCTAAGCTTTTAGCTAACAAATCATCATAAGATAATTGTGGTCGCATTGCCTCTAGGGTTGACAAAAATGCCGGGTCTTTTTGTAAAGGCCCAGAGGCTAGCTTTTCTAATAACTCTACACCTGCCCCGGTGTCAGGCTCAGAAAAGACCACGTCAAAACCCAATAGCTTTATCTGATAGTAATCAAACAACATATCAATTAAATAAGCTATTTTATCTCTACGCCAAGGCCATCGCCCTTCTTGGGCCAGACTTTTTTCATCTATATCAACTATGACGATGCGTGAATCAACGCTGTTAACGGTTGTAGTACTTAAACGTAGATCATATAAAATATTATCCATGCGCTGCAAGGTAGGAATACTTAACCAATGCGCAGTATGTGCCATGAATAATAAGGTGATAAGTGCACACACTAATAAACGAAAAGTTTTAAGTGATTTATTACTTAATTTCATATTCTCTCTATAGATTAGAGCTAGTCAAGAATGACAATAGATGAGCCAATGTTAAAAGAATTATCTGCTAATCCGATTTACATTACTCCGCATGACTGGATATATAGCCTTCAATCCATATCTATTTGAAATGCTTCTAAGAACTTTTCACCATAGGCTTTATATACTTTCTTATCAAGGAAGGCATCATATAAATCCGGATCAACATGACCCTCTTCTTTCATTTTCTTTAAGATCGACAAGGCTTCTGAAAGCGTCTTTCCTAATTTATAAGGTCGATCTTTTGCGGTTAAGGCCTCAAAAATATCGGCAATGGCCATGGTTCGGGCTTGAATAGACATTTGTTCTCTATGGAGTCCTTTAGGATAACCTTTGCCATCCATGCGTTCATGGTGCCCCCCTGCATATTCGACCACATTTTTTAAATGCTTAGGGAATTTAATGGTCTCTAGCATGCTGATGGTCACATCAATATGATTATTGATGATTTTCCGCTCTTCCGACGTCAACGTACCTCTAAAAATACTTAAATTGTATAGCTCTTCATCACTAATTAAGGGCATTTCAATATTATTTAGCGACCAAGTCTGTTCTTGCAAAGATTGCAAGCGACTGAGATCGTCGTTTGACATAGCTTCTCCACCAACATTACAGCGATGGATAAAAGCAAAGTCCTCATTTATTTTGGTAATGTTAGCTTGAAAAGCCTGTTCTAAATCTACCGAATCATGCTGATGAGTTTGCGACTGGGCTAATTGCTGCTTAAGGTGGGAAATTTCTAAATCTCGCTTTAAGACTTCAAAACGAGTTTCAAGTAAATGTATGCGATCAAAAATAGTTTCCAGCTTTGTCGACTTATCAATAACATGTTCAGGCGTAATTATTTTTCCACAATCGTGTAACCAGCCAGCGATTGACAACTCATAACGATCGGCATCATTAAGGGTGAAATTTTGTAAATAACCATGATCGGTATCATGAGCTGCCTCTGCCAGCATAGAGGTTAGCTCTGGAACTCGGCGACAATGACCACCAGTATAAGGCGATTTTTCATCCACGGCTGTCGCCAATAATTTAATCAGCGATTCAAACATGTTTTCCAGCTCAACAATCAACTGCTGCTTGGTTAACACAGTTGCCGCTTGTGAAGCCAAGGCTTCTGCAAAACGTTGCGAAACCGAGTCGAAGGCAATGATCTTTTGGGTTTCAGGATCAATGGCATTAATCAGTTGCAAGATGCCAATGATTTCTCCTAGATGATTGATTAAAGGAATCGAAAGAAAAGAGGTTGAGCGGTAGTTGTTCTTTTGATCAAAAATCTTGGTGCCAGAAAAATCAAACATAGTCGTGTCATAAGCATCTTCTATATTGATAGTTTTGTTACTGTGATATGAATAACAAACTACATTTTTAAGATTGGGCTCGCCATTTTCTGCGTATAAAGGGATATTCGGAATATTGATATCATGACTTCCACCAAGGGAAATTCCCAAGCTATCTGATTGAATAATGGCTATTTTAATACTGGCACCCTCTACCCTGTAGAGGGTGCCACCATCGGCATGGGTAATAGACTTAGCCCCTAACAAGATTTTTTCTAATAATCTAGTAACATCCTTTTCAGCAGAAAGCGCAATACCGATATCAGTTAATTGCTCAACTTTTTGAATAATCTTTTCTATATCAGCGCGGTGATTATTATCAACACGCTTATCAATGCTGTTGTTTTTATCAAGCGTACTAGAGCCGTTGTTTTTAATCATAAATAAATTACTGACTTGTTTACTGAGTTATGTTGGATAATCAAGCATTAATTAGCAACCCAATCTGGGCTTTAATCAACCTCATCTTTGTATGACTGCATCCTTTAGCGGCATCTAACAACACATATATAAGAGATGCAAGTAAATATAGCTGTCGCGTAAATTAACAACTAAAGTTTTCCAGTATTCAAATCCTCAGTCCATAAAAAATATCGTATTAAATCTGGGCAATAATCTGGCATTAACGCTCACAGAGTCTTTATGCCATCACCTACCGCGCTCGAATATAAATGGGAGTTCTATAAGAAAGCTGCTTAATAAAGTGCTCTGTTTTACTTGATCACTACATAGTGTAGAGTATGTCCTAATGTAAGTGCCAATATAAAACAAAATCCCCTTCTATTAAAATCACTGGTATTAAGAATGTCTATTTATAAAAGTTTTGAAAAACTTAAACTTCAAACTAAGCTTGTTTATAGCTTTTTAATAGTCATGTCTTTTTTAATATTAATTGCTGCCAGTTCATTTTGGGCATTTGATCAGTTAAATAAAAACACTAAACATCTGTATGAGAAAGATCTTTTGGGTATCTCATATATAAACCAGATGAATCGAGATGCAAACATGATTGCTCGTTTGCTTTATCGCTATGCTTTAGCTGTTAATGCTAAAGATGGCGAATATTCAAAAAAGACACTTGAAGAACTTAAAGAGGCCCAAAAATCTCAAATGGAGTTATATGATAAGGCGTTACCAACTATTATTAAGCCCGAGTTTAAAGAAAAATTACTAGCCCTTAAACCAGTCCTTGTAGCATGGTATGCTGCAGTTAATAAAGTGCTAGAAGCAACACAAGCAGAAAATCCAGCCATATCGTCTTATAAAGTTATTTCATCATCTGATCTCCAAGAGATTGCTGAAAAGGTTCGATCTCAAATTGAATTTATTTCAGATATGAAAGCTAAATATGCTGAAGAACATTTAACAGAATCTATAGACCTAGCTCATCAAATGAAAGTGATGACTGCCTTAATAATGCTTGCCGCTATTCTATTCTCGATGCTAATTATTTCCCTTGTTAGCAAGTCGATTAATAAGCCACTTTCAAGCTTGGGTCAGTCAATAAAGGACTTAGCAGAATCTAAACTGAATACTGTGATAGAAAATACCCATTACAACAACGAAATAGGTGCTATGGCAAAAGCTGTTGTAGTTTTACAAGCTAACCTGCAAAAGGCAGACAAGCTGGCTATAGCTGATTATGAAAATAATATTAAAGCGCAGCAAACAACAAAACAGATTGGCGATATTATTTCTGCTGCCGCTAAAGGGGATTACACAGTTGAAGTGCCCTTGGCAGATAAGGAAGGATTTTTCCTTGAGATCAGTTCACAAGTCAATAGTTTGATCGCTACCGCTCGCAATGCATTTAAAGCTATTTCACAGAATGCCGACAAGTTATCTAGTTCATCAGAAGAACTTGGCGCTGTCAGTATGCAAATGAGTTCAATTGCTGAAGAAACATGTGTGCAGGCTAAGGTAGTTTCTAACGCTGCCGTTGAGGTAAGCTCCAATGCCCAAACTGTAGCGACCGGCGTAGAAGAAATGAGTGCCAGCATTCGAGAAATTTCTATCAATATGATAGAGGCCTCTAATGTGGCTAATCAAGCAGTAGAAATTGCAGATAAAACCAATATAACAATGAGCAAATTGGGGACTAGTAGCATGGAAATTGGCAATGTGCTAAAAGTAATTTCTAATATTGCTGAACAAACCAATTTATTGGCATTGAATGCCACCATTGAGGCTGCAAGAGCCGGTGAATTAGGCAAAGGTTTTGCAGTTGTAGCAAATGAAGTAAAAGAATTAGCTCGTCAAACTGCAAAAGCAACTGACGAAATTAGCAGAAACATTCTTGCCATTCAATCAGATACTAAAGGAGCTATGTCTTCTATTGAAGAAATCTCTTACATTATCAACCGAATAAATGACATTTCTACTTTAATTGCTAGCGCAGTTGAGCAGCAAGCTGCCACCACAGGAGAGATGGGAAGAAACATTTCCAATGCGGCCTTAAGCAGTTCGAATATTGCTTTCAATATTGCTTCAGTTTCACAGGCTGCTCAAAGTACGAGTGAGGGAGCAATCAATACCCAGCATTCCGCCTCTCAGTTAGCGAAAATCGCTACAGAACTAGAAGACCTAGTCTCAAGGTTTAAGATTTAGATCTATAGTTACATGCAACTTAGTATTAGCAATTCTTTTTATAAAGAAACAAACACATGACCGATGACCGATGACCGATGACCGATGACGACATACTAGTTGAATTTATTGTAGAAGCTCGTGAAATCTTAGATCAGCTTGATTTAGATTTTGTGCAACTTGACGAAGACCCTGATAATGAAAAATTAGTTGGTAATATTTTTCGTGCAATGCATACCCTTAAGGGAAGCAGCATGTTTTTCGCATTTAAGCGTCTCGAAATGGTATCCCATGCTAGCGAGTCTTTGCTAGGAAAAATACGAGATGGCCAATTAATCATTGATAATCAAAAAATCACTGTACTTTTATCAGCATTAGATGCCTTAAGAGAAATTATTGAAGGAATAGAGGCCACAAAAACTGAACCCTTAGGTGATGATACCTATGTTATTAAAAACTTACTTAATTTAGTTGCAGGTCAGGCCATTGAATTAATTCTGCCGATGACTAGTGAAGACCTTCCTAGTCCCGCAACTAATTTAAATAATTTTACTTTAGATAATTCTATTGTTGACATTGAATCATTAAATATAGTGATTGAAGAACGGAACATTGAATTAAGTGATTCAATGACCACTTCTGCCCATAGGTTAGTGCTGCAAAAAGAAAAAGCTAAAGAAGTTAAAGCACCTGTTAAGGTAAGCTTAGAGTTACTTGATAAGTTAATGAATCTTGTTAGTGAGATGGTTCTGGCACGCAATCGGTTATTACCTTTTACCAATGAAATTGGAGATCATAACTTCGCTAGTGCGGTTAGAGTCATTGATTTATTAACCGTAGAGTTGCAAGAGCGCATGATGAAAACGCGGATGCAACCTATCTCTCAAGTATGGTCAAAATTTCCTCGTTTAATTCGAGATGTTTCTAATGAATGTTATAAAAAAGTACATTTATCTCAAGAGGGCGCAGAGACAGAATTAGATAGGATATTATTGGATGCTATAAGAGATCCTTTAATGCATATTGTTCGCAATAGTATCGTTCATGGAATAGAAACTCCGGAAGAGAGATTAATTAAAGGTAAGCCAGCGATTGGAAAGTTGTTACTCAGAGCCAGCCATGAAAATGGAATGGTTGTGATAGAAGTTGCCGATGATGGAACTGGTGTAAATTACGATTTAGTACGTCAAAAAGTTCTTAAAAAAAAATTACTTCCGCCTGAAAAGGTCGATAAATTAAACGACTTGCAACTTTTAGAGTTCCTTTTCTTACCTGGCTTTTCAACTAAGACTCATATTACCAACCTTTCAGGTAGAGGGGTTGGTATGGATGTTGTCAAAACTAATATCTCTAATATTGGCGGATCTATAGATATCGATAGCATAAGAGGTATTGGAACAGTTATTCGATTAAAAATCCCGCTGACCTTAGCAATTATGCCTGCATTATTTATTCGTTGTAACGGCGAACCATATGCCATCCCTCAAAACAGCATATTGGAAGTTGTTCGCTTAGGCTTGAGTAATAACGCAAAGGGCTTAGAAGATTTCTATGGGATTCCTGTATTTCGCCTTCGCGACAAGTTAGTGCCCCTTTTATTTTTAAGTGAACAGTTAGACATCCCTCAAAAGGAACTGGGAAGTATTCAGGCGCTCAATGTTACTATTTTACAATCTTCAGGGGTACGTTTTGGTTTAGTTGTCGATGAAGTCATGAATATTCAGGAAGTAGTCGTTAAGTCGCTAAGGTCTTTAGGTCCACTTTTGAACGAAGTTAAAAGCTTTGCTGGCGCAACAATT
>CAIVGC010000033.1 GCA_903905335.1 uncultured Methylococcaceae bacterium | reverse complement strand
GAAGGTAAAAATTTCTTAGTGACTAATCTGGTCGCTGAAGTTGCACATTCTTACTATGAGCTGATTGCCTTAGATAATCAGCTTGAGAACTTAAAGCAAAATATCAGCATTCAGCAAAATGGTTTGGCGATGGTCAAGCAGTTACTATTGTTTGCAAGAACCACGACCCTAGCGGTCAAACGTTATGAAGCGGAAGTTGCCAAAAATCAAAGCAGAATCTATGAAATAACGCAGCAAATTACGGTTACTGAAAATAGAATCAACTATCTGTTAGGTAGAACGCCACAGCCTATTTCCAGAGCTTCAACAGGTTTTATGGACAGTAAACCAAAATTGATTAATGCTGGCGTTCCCTCACAGTTGTTAAAAAACAGACCTGATATTAAAAAGGCGGAGCTTGAGTTATCGGCCGCGAAATTAAATATAGACGTGGCTAGAGCTAATTTCTATCCTTCTTTTAATATAAACGCAGGCGCAGGCTTCGATGCTTTTGCGCTTAAATTTTTAGTTAATACACCCGAGTCATTAGCACTATCTGTAGCGGGAGACTTAGTTGCGCCTTTGATCAACAAGAATGCCATCATCGCAGAATATAAAAATTCAAATGCTAAGCAGATTCAGGCGGCTTATGAGTATGAACAAAGCATTATCAATGCTTATGTTGAGGTCTCAAATCAACTTTCAAACATAGACAATCTGGATAAGAATTATCTATTAAAGAAAAAGCAAGTTGATACTTTGGTGCAATCAATTGAGGTTGCTAGCCAGTTATTCAAATCAGCTAGGGCAGATTACCTAGAGGTGCTGTTGACTCAACGGGATGCCTTAGATGCTAAAAGAGAGCTGATTGAAACGAAACAAAAGCAAGTTAATGCTATGGTGGATCTCTATAGATCGCTGGGGGGCGGTTGGCAGTAGTTTACTTACCATTCAAGGATAAAAATAAAAGATAAATTAATGCCAGCCACCGTATTGGGTAGTCGGATCACCTCTCCAACCCGATGAGGTCTTATTGGCATCAGGGACATGGACTGTTTCTTCCGCAGCTCGAACCATGTTCGCTTTGCTATAGCCGCCCATAGCTTTGGCTGCTTTAACAATGGCGGTGGTTGTCGGATTAATCTGATATTTAGTGATTTTGTCATCTATGACGGCAACGGTTAATTGCTCAGCATCTGCCTCAGATGTTACCGTTAATAATATTGGTAATTCAGTGTGAGCTGGAATATCTATACGAAAATGTCCATTATCTAATTCAGCATTAGCAATAGATCGGCCACTATCATCGGTTACTTTAAGCTTACCCGTTTTAATATTAGCTTTATTATTACTGACCATGCCTTCTAAGGTAGTCTGTTGCATATATTTTTTAATGTCATGAGGGAAAGCTTTAACTTGTTTTTGCTTATCATCACAGCCAGCCAGAGTAACGCTGCCCAAGATCACTATTAATAGCGATGTTATCAATTTACGCTTCATATTTATCTCCATTAAAGGATTGTTATTTTAGTTATGTAACTGATGTTACGTAGATAACTATATCTATTGTTTTTGTGTCGCTTTCGCGAGGATGTGTTAATCGGGTATTCGCACCCGAAGGCGAGATACTTTCTTTTGCGCAGACTTTAGAAAGTATCCAAAGAAAAGGCGGCTCGATTGCCGCTGCTTCCTGCGCTCCTCGGTTTTG
>CAIVGC010000032.1 GCA_903905335.1 uncultured Methylococcaceae bacterium | reverse complement strand
TTTCCACTTAGAAAAAACGGCTACCAACTTAAAGCGGGACAGCTTCAGCGCAGACGAAGGGCTCAGGGCGAAAGACTAAGCCTAGGAGGCTAGCAACTTAAGGCGTGACAGGTACTAGACTTAACCCTTTGCCTTTCGTCCTTTGTCTGTGCTTAGAAGAACCCTGCCTAAAATTGAACGATTAAGCTAGTGTCCCGTCTTAAGTTGGTAGTCGAAAAAAAAATACCTCAAGCTATATTGTTGAAGCGATAAGGTAAAATCCCTAATCGTCGAGATATTGATTCGATTCTAGCGGGAAGAATTCTAGGCTGTTTTATTGCCATACATACACTACTTTGGTCGATTATGTTGGGTAATGTTTTTGCCCAACCTTGCTATGCCGCTTGGACTTGAATACGTTGCTCAATAAAATAACTATTGCCAGGAATAGATTTTGCTATTTTCTTACTTGCCGTGGCCAAGTCCGCAATTTCGACGTGTGACTGGCATTGGCGAGTCGTCTCGGGGCTAATTAAGCCCACAGATAAACTCATGAGTGAAAAGAAACAATTTTGCCCCTGTCTGTTTTCGGCGTAAATACCTCCAGCTCTTACATCGGCGTTTTTATAATAGCTGGGGACGATGGCTGCAAAAGCTTTTAAAAAAGCTTGGCAACGTTCCAACCAATCGGCACAGGTAAAAATCACTATAAAATCATCTCCCCCGATATGGCCGACTTTTCCGTATTCAACTGGAATAAAGCTTACTAGTAATTCAGCAACGAGTTTGATCATATCATCACCGGAATTATAGCCATATACATCATTAAATGGTTTAAAGTTATCCAGATCAAAATAACCAATGCTAAAAGGGATGTTGTTGTCCAATAAGTAATCAATTTTTTTGCTGATTGGTACGCTGCCAGGCAATAATGACAGTGGATTGGCGTGTTTGGCATCTTGTAACTGCTGTTGAGTAATGCTAGCCAATAAATCTAATAACGTTACGATGCCTGCATATTCGCCTTTATTGGTAACAATAAAGGCTCGTTCATTGTGCATTAAGGAGGTCACGCTTTGACTGACTTCAGTTAGAGGAGTGTTTTTATCAATTGAAAGTGGCGTGTTATCTATAAAGGAACTAATTTCTTTTTTACCATACAATTCTATACCATAACGGCTGGAAAATAATTTGGATAGAAAATGATCTCTATAAATTATACCGATAGCGATGTTGTTTTCTATCAGCGGTAAAATGGCTAAGCTATCATTGTGCTGGAATAAAGCCATGACATCATTAATACACGTTGCAGAGGAAATAGGGGTGATCATTTTGGCGATACTCTCAGCCTTAGCAAGTCCTGATGCGGCTAGTTCAAAATGTTCGTTATGAGGCGCCACAAAGAGGCTATTATCGATGGAAATTATTGGTGTGGCTGTGGGTCTAGCAAAATAATAACCCTGAACATGGCTAATACCGAGTTTTTTTATCGAGATAAACTCTTCTTTTGTTTCAATGCCTTCGGCAATGACATTGCAGTTAAGCGAGTTAGCTATGCCTTGAATGGAGCGTACAAAATTAAACTTAATCGGATCGTCATTCAGACCTGAGATAAAGTGTTTATCTATTTTCACATATTCGGGCAATAGTTCCGACCATAACCTTAAGCCTGAATAACCGGCGCCTAAATCATCTAGGGCTATCTGAAAGCCCATGCTGCGGTAATGATTAACGGCCTCACGCATCAGTTTGTAATCATCAGTGGGTTGCTGTTCGGTTAATTCGATGATTATAGAATGCGGATCAACGCCAAATTTTTCAAGAAAGCGTAAGGTTTCTCCGGTTTTAAATTCCGGTTCTAATAGTACGCTGGGACTGACGTTGATGAACAGTTTTTCTCTGAGCTTAAGATTAGCGTAATGCTTAATGCTGATTTCACGGCACATAAACTCGAGTCTAGCGCTTAAGTCATAACGTTCTGCAGTTTCAAACAGATTAAATGGGCTATGCAAAGGACTATTAGATGGACCTCGTATCAAGGCTTCATAGCCGATGATTTTTCTTTCCGTCAAAGCAATTATTGGTTGGAAATGAGGCGTTAATTGCTGGGTATCAAGAATTCTAAGTAATTCATTTTGCAAACTAAGCGACATTTTAGTTATTAGGGGGCATAGAAACGTAATTAGATTTTATAGAGGTAATGTTACATTGATATGACAGCGTTACGATATGTGACACATCATATTATTAATCGGCTCATAAGTTTTTGCATTTTACCTATGTTAGTGCCTGAAAGAAAACT
>CAIVGC010000031.1 GCA_903905335.1 uncultured Methylococcaceae bacterium | reverse complement strand
TTTTTGTACTTAAAACTGTACGTGTACTCTTTGGAGTTATTATGGATGCTATAAGCTATACCGCTGTTCGCTCTAATTTATCGAAAACGATGGAAAAGGTATGTCTTGATCATGCGCCGATTATTATCACCCGTAAAAATGAAGCCCCTGTCGTTATGATGTCGCTAGAAGATTATCAGTCTATGGAAGAAACCACATACCTTTTACGCTCACCCGCCAATGCCAGACATCTACTAGCCTCCATTGCAGAACTTGAAGCGGGAAACGGGCTGGAAAAAGAACTTATTGAATGAAGCTCACATTTTCATCTAAAGCTTGGGATAACTACTTATACTGGCAAAATACCGACAAAAAAATGCTTAAACGCATAAACCTGCTCATTAACGATATTCAACGAACCCCTTATGAAGGTATTGGTAAACCTGAACCGTTAAAGCATGGCCTTGCAGGTTACTGGTCTAGGCGAATTGATGACGAACACCGAATGGTTTATAAATATCAGGATAACGTTATTTTTATTGCCCAACTTCGTTATCACTACTGAGAATAATGATCATAATTGCGCGAACGCATTGATCTGATAGCTTTTATCTTCTGCAGATATGGTGCATTAAAAGCGCAGCTTATCCAATCGAGTTTTAAGAATATTTCTCTATAATCTTTATTGACACTATACTGCCTTGCAGTATAACTAAAATCCATACACACCCTTATCGAGCTACCTACCTTCAGTAATGATGCTAATTCTGTGTACTGTTTACAAATTTCGGCTACCAATTTAAGACGGGGCAGTACGAAGATTACTCTTATTTTTACGCTCAACTCATGGCTATACACAAGTAACTCGTCATACCGGCCGGGAAGCCGGTATCCAGCGCCATGGATGGTCATCTTTATAGGCTAGCAACTTAAGGCGTGACAGGTACTAGACATAACCCTTCGCCTTTCGTCCTTTGTCTGTGCTTAGAAGAGCCCTATTTAAAAGTGAATGATTAAGCTAGTGTCCCGTCTTAAATTGGTAGCCTCTTTATACATCCCTGTAGCCTAGATTCCGGCAGTCCATGCCGGAATGACGTACATTGAGAGTGACTATAACAATGAGTACAGAGGGTACGAACAATAAAAGGTTAAAGTACTGTCTTGTCCCGCTTTAAGTTGGTAACCCAAATTTCTTTATTATCGATCGCAGTTATGACTGGAATCTAACAGCTAGATTAGCAAGTTAGATAAGTTGGTCTTAGGCTAACTTGCGGATATTTTTGGAATGTGATGCATTAAACATCAACTTATTTAACGGCTTGTAGCTTTTTCAATTGCTCTGCAACTTTCTGCGCATCTAAGGCAGGGTCTACATCGTCATCAATCTGTCTTATGACTAAAGAGGGATCAATAATAAAGGTCCAACGTTTTGCCATTTTTATAACGGGCATTTTTACACCGTAGGCATCAGTTACCTTTGCGTCTGGATCAGATAATAAATTAAAGCTGAGTTTATGTTCTTGATGAAATGCCAGCAAACTTTGTACTTCATCGGTGCTGATGCCATAAACTTCAGCATTATTATTTCGAATAACTTGTATTGCGTCGCGAAAGGCACAGGCCTGTTTCGTACAGCCAGGCGTTCCAGCCTTTGGATAAAAATACAGTACCGTCCAGCCTATGTCTTTGCGAGCAGCCAAATTAAACTCAGTGCCATCTTGAGCTTTCAATTGGAATAGTGGTGCTGGCTGTCCCACTGTTAAAGCGTCTGCGTGAACAACTGCGGCAAACGGTAACCACGACAACAATAGTGCCAGTTGTTTTAGAATAGGATTTTTCTTTTGCATGCTTTATCTCTGTATGTAAATGATGATGAATCGTTATGCTATCTGCTCTTCTTTGAAGAGACTATGTTAAAACTAGAATCAGCACGTAGTGTCTTTAGTGCTATTTAAGCCAGCAATTACCGAATGGCAGTCAGTTAACGTGACATATTAAAAATGGATTTTAGCCTTATTTTACTGATAAACAACTTAATCTTATCGCTTAAAGCAATAAGATTAGTTGCTTTCTCAATTGCACAATCAGAGGGCTCTGATAGCGGCTTGTTTCTTGACATAATACCTAACTCCTAAAATAAATTACATTGAATGAATTGTTTGTTAGAGCACAAAATAGGCCAATATTACCTTAGCTATACTTTTCAAATATTTAGTTCGTTATATCTGTGTTTATGTTTATTTAAAACTAGGTGATATGCCGCACTTCTATTAAATAAATAAGGCATATGCCCTATTTCTGAATTAAGCGCGATTGTAATTAATGCCACCTAGTTTAACCTTTAAAATTAATGCTTTACCTTCCTAGAACTTCTGTATTAAGCTTTGCTCGCACCAACACCCAAGCCTTGAATGCGGTCTTTAAAAAATCTGCGTTTTACGACATTCTGTTTATCTAGAAGACCTCGCCCATGACCCAACAAGTCCCTGTACTAGAAGCAAAAAACTTAATCGTTCATTACAAACAACACCTCGCCATCGACACCTTAA
The DNA here is from genome assembly GCA_903905335.1 of uncultured Methylococcaceae bacterium. Classification (GTDB taxonomy): domain Bacteria; phylum Pseudomonadota; class Gammaproteobacteria; order Methylococcales; family Methylomonadaceae; genus Methylobacter_C. The sequence continues at coordinate 1,107 of CAIVGC010000031.1, read as the reverse complement.
ATCTTTGTGTACCTAAAGGCTGTGTTTATGCTTTATTAGGCGGTAATGGTGCCGGCAAAAGCACGACGATTAGTACCTTTTTAACCTTTAACCGTCCGACGAGTGGTGAGGTGTTGATTGAAGGGCTTTCAGCTCATGAGCATTCAGCCTTAGTTCGTGCCAAGATTGCTTATCTACCCGAAAACGTGGCCTTATATGAATTGATGACGGGTGTAGAAAACTTAACGTTCTTCTGCACCTTGGCGGGCATTAATATTAGCACTGAGTTAGCGCGGCAGTTATTAACAGACAGTGGCTTACAAGCAGATGCCCACGTTAAACGTGTAGGCAATTATTCCAAAGGCATGCGTCAAAAAGTGGGCTTGGCGATTGCCACCGCTAAAAATGCTAAAGCTATGTTATTAGATGAGCCGACCTCGGGACTCGATCCTAGTGCGGCTAATGATTTTGCCAATCGCATCAGGGCTGCAGCCGATTTGGGTATGGCGGTGTTAATGGCCACCCATGATTTATTTAATGCTAAACAAGTGGCTGATCGTATCGGCATCATGAAGCAAGGCCGTTTAGTCGAAGAATTTGATGCGAAAACTGTGCAACATGATGAGTTAGAACACAAATATCTGGCTCATGCCCGAGGCTTGGCATGATAGGCACTATTGTCCACAAAGAATTTGTTTCTACCTTGCGTGATGGCCGCTTATTGATACTGGGTTGTTCATTGCTGGTGATTTTTGTTGGCTTTTTATTATCCTCGACCCTGCAGACGCAACAACTGCGCACTGAAAAACTCAGTGTCGGCAGCACCGCTAAACAACAATGGGATACGCAAAGCGTTAAGAACCCACATGCAGCGGCCCATTACGGTATTTATGTCTTTAAACCCGACACAGCCGTAGCCGCCTTAGATCCAGGCTTAAGACCTTTTATAGGTCAATCTTTATGGTTAGAGCCGCACAAACGCAATTTTGAACGTTTTAATCCTAGTGCCGATGAAACACTGGCTCATCGTTTTGGGCAAATGACCACCAGCTTTGTACTCTATGCTTTACTGCCTTTACTGATTGTGGCTTTAACCTTTAATAGCATCAGTCAAGAACGTGAACGCGG
>CAIVGC010000030.1 GCA_903905335.1 uncultured Methylococcaceae bacterium | reverse complement strand
TCAATATGCGCGGCGGCATAACGGTTAGAATCGCGTATAGACTCATCTAAATATTGCCACTCTTGATTGATAGTCGCCGTTGGATTTTTATCTAAATAATCTTGATGAATAACTTGTGCCATCTTATCTTTGGCATATTCAATTAATCTTAAGACATCTCTGTCTTGATACACATTAGCCATTGAAAAAAGCGGGACTACTTGTATATTTTGGTTATGTTGATTGAACTCTTGAATTAAGCTGCCGCCAGGTGGATCAACGACAACGATATTATAAGACAAGCCCGCTTTTGAACTTGCTGTATCAATTTTCTTAGCTGAAATTACGTTACTAATTTCGTTTTTAGTGCAGATATAAACACAACTAGGTTGATAATTATCCCCAAATAACTCATCAACTTCTGCTTCTGATAATTGATCGATACTGTTTTCTATTAATTTTATTTCTAACAAATCCAGCAATGCGGGATGACGTTTGATTAACTGTTGATATTGTTGTTCTGCGTTAGAGTCAATTACGGTAATTTCTGGCTTATGCCCGCCGCGATAATGGCCTAGTTGTGCCAAGTAAAATAATACGCTTTGGCCAATACTACCTAAACCTATTAAAACCATGCGTATTTGGACATCATCTTGAGTGGCTATGCCACTATCCGGTGGATAATCATCTAGCATTTTTCTAGCTGTCAGTTCTATCTGATTAACAAAGCTCACCTTGACCACATCTTCAAGACTAAAGAAGTCGGCTGTCGATAAACTGTGCTTAAGACTGATGTCGGGTACATTACATAAGCATCTAAGAGAACTATCAGGCCCTGCAAGTTTTAAAGCTAACTTACATAACATAATATTCTCGGCATAATGCTCATTAAATGCTAATAAGCTATGCGCCTTTTTTATATGACATTCTTTTAAGTTATTACTGTCATCCCTTTTAGACAGAATAATAATGACACCATTTTTTCTAAGCAAAGAAACATTGGCATCGTCTAAAGAACTATCCCCTATTAACGCTACTTTTGTAGAAGAGGCTAATACCACGGCAGCCGCAACGGCAATATCATTTGAACCATAAACGATAAGGTGGTTTTTCAAGAATGTTGACATGAAGCGGTCTAAGGTAAACCCCATTTGTTTTAAATAAACATGAATAATACTGGCTGCAATCGTTATCTGTATGAGCGCTGCCGCACAATTAATAAGAAAAGGATCGTCGCCATCCAAGCTCAGCGTTGTACAAATAATGGTATAGATGCTTTTACCTATTCTAAAATAAATAAATTCATTTCCCGTATCACCCAAATTCTGCCAAACAGCAAATACAAAAATGATAAAGGTGAATTTCCATAATCGACTTACAAAGTTAGATGCTAACCATTCTAAATATTTATGTAAAATTGATGGTTTCTTGTTATCTGACAAAATATGCATTTAAAAATCTCAAAGTTTAACTAGGTTCTGACAAAGTAATACGTCACAAATCTGTTTTGCCGTGGGTCGTTGTTCAGGATTAGGATTTAAACAGGCATTTAAGATGTTTTCTAATATTTGAGATAATTCTATTTCATTCACAGCCAGCTTGATTCTTATGAGTGAAAAATCTCCAGAAAATGCCGCATGATCATAGGTATCATCTAAGTTTTTGTGGAATGGATGCATGCCCGCTAATAATTGCCCTAAAACAATACCGCAACTAAATATATCAGACGCATGGGATGGTGTTTTGTTATCAATATGCTCTGGAGACATATAAAAGCTTGTGCCAACATAACCATCAAAATCATCAAAACCATGCCAAGGCGCTTGCTTGTCTGAAAAAAAAGACCAATCTAAATCAATAATTTTTAATATATAACCACTTTCTACAGTAGCATCAGGAATTAGGATTAAATTATCTGGCTTTATATCGCAATGAATAATCTTCTGATCATGCAATGCCTTAATACCAAGCATCATTGATTTAGCTAGTGCCAATCGATGCTCCCAAGAAAAATCAGCATAATGTTCAAAACAATAGGCTAATGATTTACTATCGTCTATATATTCAAAAACTTCATAAAAATAATTATCTTCAAAAAACTCAACAATCTTGTAACAACGATTTCGTGTTTCAATATCTTCTTGAATACATTTTTTTATTTCTTGTTGATGACTCACATAATCAGTAAACCATTCTAATGAAGCATTAGGCGATTGATACTGTTTAAAAAAAACAAGCTCACCTGTTAATGATTTAGCTTTATAAGAAATGGCAAAAGTGCCACGACTTAGCTCTTCAATAATTTGATAACCGTTTTTAACAATCCCTATAGGAAATATTTCTGGCATAAATATCAGCAAATTAAACAAATTAATCTTATAGGCAGTTCCATTCAACTTAAGTTGAAACTATTCCCAATCGTTTTTTGTACTATCAATCATCAATCTGATTGATTGATGATTTTCAATGCATAACACACAACCGATACTAATATAGTAACCAGTAACAATAAAATCTTTCTTATGAATAATGATATCTAAGGCACTAACTAAACTATTTATTCAACCTATGCTCCCATAGGACAATCCCACAAAATCCTGTAAACAAAACGACTACCACTTCTACTAAACATTTAAATAAACAGAAAACCGATATTAAAATCAACATCCATATTAATAAAGTATCCACCACTTCAACACTGTAACGTTGGCTTTGTTAATAATGAAACATTATAAAGCATATAAACGACAGTTTATGACGCTGTTTTTTAAACTTTACAACACCACTAAACAATCTATAGGCAATTTGATAATTTTGATTGCTTACAGCTATGTTGAGACCCCCCTGCCCACTGCATCAGAATAGTTATCACCCTATTATTTTTTGCGATCACTTCTTTTATTACAAGCAATGACCGCAAAAATAGACTTAATGTATTCATGTCTCTTTCTAAGGAAGCCTCGACAATAAAAATGAATCCAATATTTTTCTCTAATATTCTCTTTTTTAGGCATCAAACATATGTCTGAACTTATTTTAATCATCCAATCCCATGCCGTCGTATTTTGTCGCTGTTATCTGAATAATATGTACATCAACTTTACTTCTACGAGATGAGCAATGTCCTTACCCATTCAAAAATTACCTAGTAACCACTTAGGCAAAGATTATATTGTCGGCGATTTACATGGATGTTTTTCTTTACTTGATCGTCTCATGAAGGACGTTAGTTTTGATAAGGATCATGACCGTTTATTTTCAGTCGGTGATTTAATTGATAGAGGACCTGAGTCTTTGCGTTGTTTGCAATTATTGGCAGACCCTTGGTTTTATGCGGTTAAGGGAAATCATGAGGACATGTTTTTAGAGTTATTTATGCCCTATTTATTAGACAATAAACTCCCTAGCTCCAGTGTTTTGAATAACAGCAGCATTATGGATAATGGTGGTGAATGGATCATAGATTATATCAATCAAGCTCAACAGGCTATGTCAGTTGAATTTGATAATGCTTTAGAATTAGTTGCAAAAATGCCCTTAATTTATATAGTTGGCGATGCAGAGCATCGGTTTCATGTTATTCATGCAGAACTGACGAAACCTAAAGCCTATTCAATTGATAACTTGGTTTATTTAGATATTGATATTGATCAGTTTTTTATCAATGGGACTATCTCCTACGACCTAGAAGACCGACTTTATTGGAGTAGGAGCTTAATGAAGAGCGCTGCTGCGGATCTTTATTATCCAAAAGTTCAAAAAGGTTTATCAACAACTTTTTGTGGACACACTATAGCCAGTAATATTCGCCAAAAATTATCTCATGTTTGTCTTGATACAGGTGCATCTATGTCAGTTAATGTCGACAATGATTATGGTTTAGTTCTCTATGATATTAAGGAATCACAATATTTCTGGATATCATTCCAGAAAAATAAGGTGAACAGAATTAGTCATCATATAGAAAAAACTCCCTAACCGAGCCTAATGAAATCATTATGTTTTCTTATAACTAGGCCGTTCGGAATAAGCGACAACTCTCAAAGAATAATTTAAATTATACATTGATAAATAAAAGGCAATAAAGATGACTTATATATTTTTACCGCATGAAAATAATATTTGGCTACATCAATTAGAGGGGATTAATCCTATTCCTGTTGTAAAACTGCCAGGAAGTGATGATGCTAAATACTTTATGTCTACCGATCATTTGCTATTTGCCTTTTTAGATCAAACACAAAAACGAATTGGACTTTATAAGTTATTAGATGCAGAGCCGTGGTTTGAAAAAAAGATGTCTCCTGTTACCCTACCTAAAAATTGCCTAGGTGATGATGTGTTGATTCATAACGCCACCATTTATGTGGGGGGCCGAAGTAAGTCGGGTGAATTTCTATGGCAAAGAGGACTAACTGATCAAAATTGGCTAGCTTTACCTTTCCCATATGATTTTTCACCAAAGCGTAATAAATCGATTGATCTATTATTTTTGGATGGTAATAAGCTTATTGCCGTTGATGATATTGTTTATCCTAAATGGATTTTTACCTATGATATTTCTGAATCGAAGCATCCTAAGCCTATTGACATTGTTTTTCTTGAACAACATACCAATTATGAATCTATTTATGGCGGCACAGACAATGATGATTATATCGCCTTGTTATCAGGTGGGATAAATCACGGCCAGTGCTTTAAATTTATTTCTTTATTAGACAAAAAAACATTAAAAGAATTATGGTACTGGAGCTCCTACAAAACTCAACAGTATGATTCTCTGTTGCCGCTACTCCCTAGCGACATTATTGATCTAGAGCAAATCGAAGATATCATTGGCATAATAAATGAATGGGGAATCAATACGACAAATATGAATGACAAGTTAGCGGAAATAAGGGCTATAAGTACTGTCACAACAAGAGCTAAGCATATAGAAAGTAACACTATTTACAATGTAACTTTTTTAGGAAATTATTTAGTGGTGGCAACGGAAGATGGCCTTATGGCTGTAGATACGACAATGGTTGATAACGCGTCAGGATATGATAAATCGATTTTTAAAGTGCTGCCGCTCAAGACAAAACTATCTCCCTTTTATTTTTCAAAAATTCCTGAATCAGATTCAGCGCTATTTGTTCTAGGACTTAGCGCTGATCAACAATTAGCTTATGAAATGATTACTTGCCAGGATTTGAATAAAATATTGTAACTTAAGTGTTTTGCTGATCATTGCTTATATGATATTGAGCGCTTTGTAGATCATACATCACTAACATTGGTGGAGCGCTTTACGAATTATCTTACTGCGTTAGGCTATACGGCTTCTATTAACAACCCTTTCTCTGGCACACATAGTGTGCCACTATGTCATTATCAAAAAACAACCAACTTAAAGTCGATTATGATTGAGGTTAATAGAAAACTCTACTTAGAAAGCATTCATTTCGCGTCAATAAAATCAGTTATAGACGGCTTGCTCAATATCATAGCTTGTTATGAATCAGAAAATATTTAGTATCAAATTTGAAAATATCTTTCACCATAAACGCCCATAATACAAGTGTTACCACGATAAGAAACTTTATTACAATGTTGATGGCCGTGTAAGAAAAAAGCAGGCTGAACTCTATCAATATAATCTAAAAAAGCATCGAAACCTTGGTGATGAAGGCTATCACGCTCATGAATACCTCGGGGTGAGTTATGGGCTATGAAAATATCAACAGCTGTAAAATCTTCTAATAGTGCATGAACCTGTTCTTGAGTATACATGTGATTGCCTAGTCTTTTATATTGCCAACTGCCTGCAAAACCTCCCAAGCTTAAACCACACCGATGGATGTTTTGTAAGTGCAAATCAATTGTAGGCACTGGAAAAGCCCCCCTAACACAATGATTGCCACGAACCGCAGCAACATATTCTGGCGCATAAATATCAATAGCTTTTTCTAAAGTGACATCATAGAGATCACCCAGCGATAATAATAAATCAACATCTGCGGCTGGCTCAATATGCCCCACTAGGGCATCATCGTCAGCAATGGCAATTATGTTTAGCATGTTTTTATATCCTCTTTATTCAGGAATTTACTCTAACGTTCAGTAATGACTTAGACATGACACATTTAAGTATTCACTTATTGCCACTAAACTAAATGAACCTTAACCTTTAATACACAATAACTGTTTTTAAGTATGAATAACTTCAATCAAATAATCTTGGTTTGCTATCACGGTATCAATATCTTTATAGGTACTAGGAACTTTATCGGGCAAGCCTTTTTCTATAGTTTGCTCGATAAATCGGAGAGTGTGAGTTGAGAATCGTAATGAATAATTATAAATGAGGTCGACGCCAGATGATGTCGCTTTCGAAGCTTGAATTATAAATGCAGGTATCGAGATAAGATATCTTGCCGTCATACAAGTTTCCTGTAATAAACGGTAAGCGATTAAATACCCCTCCGCTAAAAAGTAAACCTGTTTGTGGCAAAGTATTTCCGACAAATTAACCGGAAATTCATATGAACAATACCATATAGTAAAGATAACTTACCGCAACAATGTATTACGACTCAAGCACTGCCATTTTGGCAAATGCATTTGCAGAAACAGCAAACATCGGCCTAAGCATGTCCAGCAGAGTGGAAAAATGACCCTTAACAGGCAAAACGCGTACTTGTAATTTACTAGGAATAAATACTCGTAGAGCTTATGAAATCGTCCCCATTTACGTCGGTGAATAACTCGGGGTGACCAACACACCAAGACTTGCTCATGGCTTCTTGTGCCGTTTGGCGGTACGGACATCTAAAGCATCTAAATCAGAATTACAAATGACACGAATACAAGCGCCCTCTGTATCTAAAGTTTTACCAGCGACTTCAAAAATACTCGATCTAAAACAACCGGCAATACAGTCATAAGTTATGAATATTTTGTAGTTTCTGATTAAAAAGTTTTCGCCTAACGAACTGGCAGGTAATCATTGAATGTCATCAAGTCGTTGTTAGGAATACAGTTTAATAGGCAGATGTTGCTGATAAAAACCAAAATCGTTGTCACTGGTAAATATTGGGATACTTAAGCGAACAGCAATCGCACAGATTAATAAATCAATATGCGAACCCTGAACTCCTTTCTGACGGCATTCATTATAAAACTTGGCTGCAGTTATATAATCCTCATCTAGTAGAGGTGTATTTTCAAAATAATTCAGCTTGGCTTTTAAGATTTCAAACTTGGTCATGTCACTATAACCTGACAATACTTCTTGTCGAATAGCACCAATAATCAATACGCGCTGATCGATTATTAAAGCTTCCAGACTCTTTACCTGAGCTTCAAACTCCGGCTTTTTAGAGCGTAGTGCATGTGACCAGATACAAGTATCAACTAATACTTTCAAGAAAGCCGCCCCTGCTTATAATCATAATCCGAGTCAGGATCAAACTGACCAAATAGATCAACAATTTCTAACTGTTTACGTCGAGAGATAAGCTCTTTTAAAGCCGTTATCACCGTATCTTCCTTGGATTTAAAGTGTCCCACGGTTAGCGCTTCATTTATTAAATCATCATCAATGGCAAGATTTGTAGTCATTAGTTTTATCCTCTTACAAGTTAAATGGTGAAATCCTCTATGGCACCCGCCAGCGTTTGTGCGACTTTTGCATCAACTTCCCAGTGCAGCATGTGCAAGGCAATTTAAGTAACGCAATATTTCCATGATATTTTTACGATTGATTATATGAGAATTCAAATCTCAACATCCTTTAACAAAGTATAGATGGTTTGCCTAGTAACTCCAAAATGTTTGGCTATATCTATTTTTAACGCGCCACCATTGAACATAGCAAAGGCCATTTCTTTAGCCTTATCATTTAGGGCATCAGGTCGCCCAAATTTCTTGCCCCGTTTTTTAGCGACTTCTAATCCAGCTTTGACACGTTCACGAATCAATCCACGCTCGAATTCTGCCAGGGAGCCAAATATATGGAATATCAATTTACCAGTAGGTGAAGTGGTATCGATATTTTCAGTTAATGATTGAAAGCCAATTTGTCGCCCTTCGAGCTCGCTGACCACTTCAATTAAATGTTGCAGGCTTCGGCCCAAGCGGTCAAGTTTCCAGACAATCAAAATATCACCATCACGAAGCGACTTTAAACATTGCTGTAATTCAGGCCGGTTTTTTTTAGTTCCAGATTGTTTCTCTTGGTAGATTCGATCACAACCAATGGCTTTAAGGGCATCAATTTGTAATTGGGTATCTTGGTCGTTGGTGGAAACCCTTGCGTAGCCGATTTTCATCTTATATCACCTCTATAAATTAATGTACTCTATATAAGTATGAGGTAGTTATTTAACCTACCTTTTGTTTACTTATCATAGCATTACTTTTTTAACTTAGTTAATTAACGTGTTTTAGATGGAAATCTTGATAACATAGGTTAAATACGCGAACGTTAAATAAACATATGTTTGTTTAACGCACTGCAACTTAAGATTAAAGGAATAGAAATTTAAGTAAATGGAGAATAGTTTTAGTGCTTATTACTAAATTAAGATGTCACGTCAGTTTTGTCCTGTCGCTTCTATTAAATAAGATTGTACTAACTCGTTATCCTAATGAAACAACTAGCCGACTCTAATTTCAATTTCAATTCTTCCTGTTTGGTCTTAACGTATAAATATAATTTTTTATACAAGTAAAAATTACGAGCTTAGTATTAAGTTATTTGATAAAGCAGCATAAAATAAAAAAGTACACTTTGTACTCGAACTTATCAAAGGATTTTTAATATGAATTTTACGACCATTACACAAAAAGAATACGCTGAAAACTTAGAAAAATTACTGAGCTGAGTTATGTGCTTAATAATTCATACCATTCGGTCGCAGCCGCAGAAATATTTTTATCGCTACTTTTTGGTAGATGGGAATTTAATCTGTTCAATTTGCTCCTTCTAAAGAAGGAGCAAATTGAGGTAGCAATGAAATGCATTAGAGGAAGGAAAAAGTTTATAATTTATCCCAAGAGCGTAGTAAATGATGCTAATTTACGAATAAAAAAATTAATCACGGAATATACATAAATATTATTATCAAGGGATTTAAGATGAATCAATATGAAATATCAATTGAAGAATACTCTAAAATTTAAGAATCTAAAAAAGCATCACTCTAATACATCATCATGCCAATATTTAAATCCATGAAATTTATAAAAAGAGCAAAAATCATTGTCAAACACACTTAATTGCTCAGCAATATCGATATTTTTTTCTTTATGCACTAGTGACACAACTCCGCTTTCAGGTGAGGGCGGAATAGACAAATCATCATCACAAAATAACTCAGTCATTTTAATATATCCTCTGGAGGAGATTGCGAATTGCTATCTCTTATAAAGATAATATATCAGCATAAATAATGTGTTAATAAACCGCCACTCAGTGACTGGATTATTTCCGTATGTTGTAATTTTTCATCTTTAAATGGTTTGCATTAATTGCTGCTCTGCGTCGGGTGGTGTTATGAATATTATCGGTTGGAAGTTTTTATAAAATCGAAATGGATCGGTGGACTTAGTCGTTGGTTCTAGAACACAACTCATCATGAGAACAACGAGATACTTATAGAATATTTATTTCAGAAAATATATGCTCTTGTAGAATCATGCGACTATCTTTTTTTAATCCTCAGTAATCGAAACAGTCATTTTGCTCATTTTTCAGTTTTGTATCGATTGCAGCAAGCGAAGCATAACTTTGTATTAATTCGCCCTGCATCGAGTAGATATCCCAGGGCTTAAATTTTTCGGTCGTTTTATCCAGCAAATATTCTTGCTCTTCGCATTGTTCTGCAACATCAAATCGAGTTAAAAAGCCACTAGTAAGATCATTATCATCTATAAAACTTTGAGCTCTAAAGACTAATGCCTGATATTTTAAGAATTCTTCTAAGTTATTATTGAGCATAAAGGGATAAATCATAGAGCCAGCGCCAATCAAAAAAGATTTATCATCAACTATTTCTACGAAATTTTCAGTGTATCCATCGTATTTAAAATTAATCAGCGCATATTCTGTATTGTGTGATCTCGATTCAAAACACACATTCAGCACCTCAATTTTTACAATCTCTGCTTTTACTAATTCTCCTATTTGTTGATTATCCTCCCATGTAAACAGCGGTTTACGCATTAACATTGACGTCCCTCCCTATAAACTCAAAAAATTATTTACTCTTGAAATATACACACCATAGCATATTTTTGCTATAATTAATACACATAAAGAATTAATTAATTTAATTACTCTAACTTATTTATCAAAATGAATAAATAAAGGTATTTCTGAAAAATGCCTTATTTTAGAAAAAATATTGAGATTATTTCAACCGGCACATTTAGAGGCGGCAGTCACTCATTTTTGAAAAACTGCTTTTATCATTTAACAGCTAATAATCGCAGTAACGGGGGGAGAAAATGAGGACAACTCAAACAGAATTAAAATATGGGGTCAGAGCAGTCCAGCTTATTAATCAAGCGGGCCTGTCAGTCTTTAATGACCAGCCCAGCGTAACTGAAGTTATCAACTGGCTTATCAATTCTCAATCCAAAGTCTCTCGGTCTACGTGGCGCCAATACCGTGCCGCTCTAATTTGCTACTATGAAACCCAGGCCCTTAAAAATACCGTCAACTCAGAAGAAATATCAAACTCTTTAAATTTATTACGAAACGCTGATTATGAACATTGCCTACGCCGCGGAATTAACACGTCGAGCAAAAAGAAAAAGAAAATTTCTGAATCTGACCAGACAAAACTCGTTGCTTATTTTACTGATAACCCAAATGTTCGACATGGCGTCACAACATTAGTATGGCTTTTGTCAGGTATTTGGACAGGATTACGTCCTGCTGAATGGCAGTATGCTCAGTTAGTTCAAAATGCTGATAGCGACATAGAACTGCATGTTATTAATGCCAAAAATACGAATGGTCGCAGCCATGGCGATCAACGAATTGTACATCTATCCAATATGTCATTAAATGAGTTAGAAATACTAGGCTTGCATATAAAAAATATAGAGTCTGCTAAGGATAAAGGTATAGCGTTTGACAATTTTTATCAAAACTGCCGTCACTGCTTATATAAAGCAAACCTGAAATTATGGCCTAAATGCACCAAATTTATTAGTTTATATAGTAGTAGACACCAGTTTTCAGCTGATGCAAAAAAAAGCGGGTTAAACCGAGAAGCTATTGCTGCACTAATGGGACACGCAAGTGTCGAAACTGCCGGCGAACATTATGGTCGCAGGACTTCTGGTAGCAAAGGGTTTAGAGTTGCTGCGGATCAGTCCGATATAGCTCGTGTGGAACAACTTAACGCACATCGTGTGAACACTAGAGATTGTGATGCTGGACCTCGACTGTAGTTATTACATATGCATAGGCGTAATATTATTTTTCTGTAATTCGTAGACAGCGCTTTCAAGATCATTTAGTCGTTTTTTTTCTGACATATTCTGTAATACATCTTTTTGCTGATCGATATTCAATAGCTCAAATAGGTCGATCAGCTTGGTATGATCCGAGCATCCTGTTTCAGTCGATTGCCCCGCGCGATTAAATAACATCTCACCTTGCTCCACCAGCAACCAATTGAGCGAAATACCCTTTTGAAGAGCAATATTGACACATATTGAATACGGCACAGAGTTTCTATTTCTCCAGTTCCCAAGCGTTGCACGCTTAACGCCGAGAGCTCTTGATAAAGCACTATCCGACCTTACATCCAAGGCCTTCTGCAATCGATCTAGTACTGATTCAGCAGATAAATTATTCATTTAGTGTATTATTAGCTTGCAATTTATTGAGATTGTGACAGTATTTTACTCAATTTGAATGAATAAATTGGCAAATTCATTCAAATTAGAATAAAAATTTTATTTCTTTATAATATCAAATTAGGAAAGTCACGTGTACACACATGATAAAAATAATGCGCTGAGACAGTACTTGCAACAAAAAGCAACTTCCGAAACTGAGTCACATACCTCAGTGAGTTTAGATCAACTTACTGACATAACTAAGGTTTTTGACATTATAAAAATGAAAGACATGCTAAAGGAACACAACACTAAAAGCAATTTACATCGCAATCACCAACGATTTATCACTTATCTGGGTGATACCCAGGGAGTTTTGCAGTTGGCAACAGTTCCGCCTGCTGTTGCGGATGAATTAGATCAATTGTTTATTGATTTTCCAAATTTTCTCGATGTCATCAATCACTATCGTCAAGATATTGCTTTGTCTCTACTCACCTCAGGAAGGGCGTTTTCTTCTCGCCCATTGTTAATCAGTGGCCCGCCTGGTGTAGGTAAAACCGCATTTTGTAATGCTCTGGCCAAAATAATGCAAACATACTTCGTAACAATTGGGATGTCTGGAGTAACGGCTGGTTTTGTTTTGGGTGGCATGTCTAGCGGCTGGGCAGACGGCAAACCAGGAAAAATAGTGGAGTCGTTAGCTCAAGGGCATAAAGCTAACCCCCTAATTTTGATAGATGAAATTGATAAAATTTCTGGTGACACTCGTTATGACCCATTAGGTGCGCTTTATCAACTACTGGAAAGGGATACTGCAATTAGCTTTATCGACGAAGGTTTAGAAATTTCAGTTAATTGCGCACACATTGTATACGTCGCAACTGCTAACCAGACACAGCACATACCAGATGCAATCTTATCAAGATTTGCAATCATCGAAGTGAAGCAACCAAACAGTTTTCAAATGAAAAAAGTGCTGCAATCAATCTATAAAAAAATCCGCAACGATCATGAATGGGGAGTCTTCTTTGCAGAGCAACTGCCCGAAAACGTGATTGAAAAAGTAATTTCCAGTAGATTAGCCCCCAGACTTATACAAAGAGAGCTGATCAGCTCATGTGGTAGAGCCGCACTCTCAAAACAAAGGTCAAATATTGGTAGCAGCTGCTTCGAACTAAGACCCGATGATTATCAGCCAGGTTTTAATGGAGAGCAGGAAATTAAAATGGGCTTTATGCACTAGGGAGATAGAAAGCTTTATGTCGAAATAATTCCATTAACACCACCACCAATAATGATAATACAGCTATTTAATTTTTACCCTTATGGATACCCGAAAGTCCACCAAATCAGGAAACCACACAAAACCTTTTGTCACATGCAATTAGAGCATATAACAAATATCTTTCCAGCTGATCAGGCTCTAGAATAATCGTATGATCACGCTGGACATTTGATCCAGAATGGTTTATGGAATCCTTTGGCGTGTTGGGCTGACTATAGTCATTGACCACATCCTAGTACGCTATAGTCTTCCAGACTATTTTTAATCAAAGCGAAACTGTCCGAAGTATTATGCTAAGGAATGAGCACAAATTAATTTAGGCAAGTTCAGATTGAGAATTATAATTTGCAACCCTGATATTTTATTTAAAATCGACCCAAGATAAAACCTTACTCAAAAGAAATTGAGGCGCAGATGCAAGAATTTTATAGTCGTCTGCCAGAGAAAAGTAGACGCTTATATGCAGGTGTCGAAGCCTTAAAACTTCACTAAGGTGCTATTAGTTATATCGCCGAACTTTTTGGCTGTTCGCGAGATACCATTTCAGTGGGGATTAAAGAACTAGCCGAAGCAGAAACCCTGCCCAAAAATCGCAATAGGAAAGCAGGGGGAGGCCGGAAGCTTACGCTTGAAAAGGAACCTGATCTTAATGATGTTTTTCTGGCTTTAATAAAAGAGTATACGGCAGGCGACCCAATGGATGAAACTAAAAAATGGACTAATTTGACCTGTGCCAAAATTGACTCTCTATTGGCCGAAGAGGGCTTTGAAGTCAGTCGTAATATTGTCAGAAAATTATTAAAAAAGAATACTTATGTGAAGCGCAAGGCCTTGAAAAAGAAAGCGGCTGGCGGGCATATAAATCGTAATGCCCAATTTGAGAATAGCGTTAAATTAAGAGCTTTATTTATGGTTGCGGGCAATCCTGTCATCAGCATGGACTCCAAGAAAAAGGAACTGATAGGTAATCTGTTTCGTGAGGGCAAGGTTTATACCACTAAAACCGTTGAAGTTTATGATCACGACTTCCCGTCATTAGCCGAGGGTGTTGCCGTGCCTCATACGCTTTATGACATTAAGCGCAACGAAGCCTATGTCAACATTGGGACGTGTCGTGACGCCAGCGAGTTTTCTTGCGATTCAATTCGCCATTGGTGGAATACCTATGGCAGCCTTTACTATTCTCTGGCAACATCCATTTTATTGCTGACGGATGGTAGCGGTAGTAACTCCTCCAGACACTATATTTTCAAACAGGATTTGCAGGCTTTGACGAATGAAATAGGCATTAAAATACGGATAGCACATTATCCGCCTTATACGTCCAAATGGAATCCTATTAAGCATCGAGTATTTCCTCATATTACTCGTGAATTATCCGGCATGATTTTGATCAGCCATCTATTTATGAAAGAGCTAATAGAAAAGACCACAACAAAAGCGGGATTAAAAGTCTTTGCCTGTATTTTTAACAAGGTTTATGAAACGGGCAGAAAAGTTGCGGAGGGCTTTAAAGAGTCAATGCGAATTGTGTTTGATGAGCATCTGGGGCAATGGAATTATGTCGCCATTCCTGAAGCGGAAATTTTATAAGTTGCCTAAGTTATTTGATGCACGTTCCTAACAAATCTAACATTAGTTTTGAAAAATTATAACTACAATGAGTTCTCCATATCATAGTCAAGATAGTAAAAACTAAGTAGAAATGTAATAGTTTAGTTTCTAAATCATAATTAGCTTTACCATCAACTAACTTACTATGTTCGAAAAAAAACAATATTATTTCTTAAGGGAAGCTGCGCAACGTATCTTATCGGAAACTGGGCTCACATGTACAAATGAAGATTTAATCACTAAAGCTAGAGAAGGCGAGTTATTTTTACACGCAAGCGCTTCAAATTGGCTAGTTAAACTACCTGGTAAAGAACCATTCCAGTTTACTGGACTTTGCGCTTTAGAGAGGACCTTCCTAATAGCCGCGATACAAACTATTGAAAAAGGAGAGCAGTTTTATCTTACCGATTTTTCGACAACACGCGATGAATTGATTCGTCACGCCATCCAGTATGATGATGATTTTCCGAGTTTAATGCGAGCTTCAGAAAAATCGTGTCCGCTAACTTTAACAGACTTGGTTGTCAAACAAGACTCGCTAGTTGATTTTATTGAGCGCTGCCCATCAAAAGAAAACAACATTACAAAAACTGACTCAACAGATCATCCCTCTATTCAAGAGCAATCAACCGAAACCGAGTTGTGTAATCGCTTTATACTTGCAGGAGAATATTGGCAGATCACTTTTAATCAAAAAACGGTGATGGTAAAGAACACGAAAGGCATCCAGTATATCGATTATTTAATACGCAATAAAAGAAAAGAAATCCATGTTTCAGAATTGTGTAATGCTATTGACCCCCAAGAAACAGTTCAGACCAATAATTCTCTATCTAAGATGACTTTAGAGCAATTGAATGATGAAGGGTTTAGCGTAAGTAATTTGGGGACTGGATTTGATCTACTTGATAAAAATGCTATAGCAAGCCTCAAACTATACATTGAGCAACTAGATGATCAAATTGAAGAAGCAAATGAATTTGATAATATTGAAAAAAAAGAAAAGCTTGAGTCTGAAAAAGAACGCATTGTTGCCAGACTATCAGCGGACATGGGCTTGGCAGGAAAAAGCCGATTATCCACCAGCCCTATTGAAAAAATTCGAAAAAATGTTGAGAAACGAGTTAGCACAGATATTAATAAACTTCAGAAGTCTTTTCCTGATTTTGCAGATCACTTAAAAACAGCAATTAAAACAGGAACAACATGCAAATACACACCCGTTCCAGATTTAATTTGGGGGTTATTGAAATAATTAAAATTGCGCCCTAAAAAATCGCATCGCGCCTATAAAAGTCGCGCTAGGTCAGTGAACACAAACGTTCCCTGGCCTGGCAGCTTTTGGGGGATACAGCGAATTCATTGAAAGATGGATGCCACCTTCAACTGTAACCTTGCCAGGTCATTGCAGTTGAAGGTTTTTTAATAAATTTTAGGGGCTACAAAAATGACCGGCATTAACAAAGTAAAAAAAGATCAAATCTCTGCTGCCAATAACAGCGAAATTTCAAATCCTGCGGCAACTATAGAAAAACCAATAAATAATCCGTTTGACCCATCAGCACTACGCTTATCTCAGAAGTTTTCAGAATCTGCGGGCGTCAAAAAACTAGTGAACACTATCCCCGTTCGCAAGCCACACAAACAAGACTTTATTCGGGTACATCCTGATCCTGCTTTTCGCTTAGAAACAATGGTTTTAGAGCTTAAAGAAGAAAGGGAAACTTACTTAGTTTCGGCAAATCTATGGCCAGAATTAGTAGGTGAACTAACACCAAAAGTCTTGTTTACGACTATCAATCGTCAACAAGTATTGTTTTTATGGCCTATCCGGTTACCCAATGAAGAGGGCCGAATTGATGAATGGAATGATTCTGCCTTACAAGCCGCCGATATAGCTCAAAAAGAATGGATTAAAATCGTGGCCAATATGAGTTTAGGTGCTTATGACATATATAGAGCATCTGGAAATTTAGCAGAGCCATTGTGGCCGGATATTGAATTTAGTAAGATTCTAGAAACTGCCTTTAAAGGTCGGTACATTACTGACCTAGAACACCCCGCCCTTCGACGCTTGCGCGGCGAAGTTTGAGTTATGGATATGGAACAATTCAAGCAAATTTGGTTCGTTGACTTCGAATTTTCAGCGCCTTCGGGTGCTGTTCCTCAGGTTCGCTGTTTGGTGGCAAGAGAACTCTATTCGGGACAACTTATCCGTTTATGGGCCGATGAGCTACATGAGCTTTCTAGACCACCTTATGGCATCGGTGATGAATCTTTATTGGTGGCTTATTATGCCAGTGCTGAGATAGGCTGTCATTTGGCCTTGGGCTGGGATTGTCCTGCCCATGTGCTGGATCTTTTTTGTGAATTTAGAAATATAACTAATGGGTTGAAATCGCTTTGTGGTGACGGCCTATTAGGTGCGCTAGCTTATTTTGGCTTGGAATCAGTAAATAGCACTGAGAAAAAATGTATGCGCGACCTTGCGTTGCGAGGAGGAGACTATACTGCGACAGAAAAAAGAGCGTTATTGGATTATTGTGAATCAGATGTCACTGCCTTATCGCAGTTATTACCAGTGATGTTGCCCCGTATAGATTTACCTAGGGCTTGGTTACGTGGTCGCTATATGAAAGCGGCAGCGCATTTAGAGCATAATGGCATACCGATTGATTATCAGTTGCTGGAACGCTTACGATCCTCTTGGTCAGACAT
Organism: uncultured Methylococcaceae bacterium; assembly: GCA_903905335.1. GTDB lineage: Bacteria > Pseudomonadota > Gammaproteobacteria > Methylococcales > Methylomonadaceae > Methylobacter_C. The sequence continues at coordinate 6,056 of CAIVGC010000030.1, read as the reverse complement.
TCAAGATATCTTGATTAGAGAAATAGACAAAGACTATGGAGTCTATGACGGCCGTTCTTTTAAAACGTGCCTGTTTGCTGATTTTTTAGTTTCACAAGGAATCCCGTGGCCTAGTTTACCAAGTGGTGGTGTCTTATGCTTAAAAGATAGTACTTTCAAAGCGATGGCTCAGAGTTACCCCATTATTGGACCTTTAAGGGAATTACGAGTCACTTTATCGCAAATGCGACTATCAGAGTTGGCGGTGGGTAACGATGGAAGAAACAGGTGTTTATTGTCCGCTTTTCGCGCCCGTACGGGACGCAATCAGCCCAGTAACGCTCGATTTGTTTTCGGTACGGCAGTTTGGCTGCGTGGACTCATTAAGCCTCGTGCGGGTTATGGTATTGCTTATATTGACTGGAGCCAGCAGGAGTTTGGCATAGCCGCGGCGTTATCGGGCGACCCTTTGATGATGGCGGCTTATTTATCTGGTGACCCTTATTTGGCTTTTGCAATTCAGGCTGGTGCTGTACCTTCTAATGCGACTAAGAAGAGCCATAAAGCTGAGCGTGAGCAATTTAAAGCTTGTGTATTGGCTGTTCAATATGGTATGGGCGCTGAGTCATTGGCACTCCGAATTGGTCAACCGGTTGCCCAGGCCAATATGTTATTACGACTACATCAAGAGACTTATCAGGTATTCTGGCGGTGGTCAGATGCCGCAGTCGATTACGCCATGTTGCACAATAAATTGTGGACAGTATTTGGTTGGACCGTACAAGCAGGACGAGATCCCAATCCACGTTTTCTACGTAATTTCCTGATGCAGGGCAATGGAGCTGAAATGCTGCGCTTAGCCTGCTGTATGGTTACAGAAGCCGGTATCACAGCCTGCGCACCAATTCACGACGCAATTTTAATTGAAGCACCGTTGGAGCAATTAGATCAAGTCATTGAGCAGACCAAAAACATCATGGCAGCAGCCAGTGCCATTGTTTTAGATGGCTTTAGGTTAAATTCAGATGCAGAGATCATACGTTATCCAGATCGCTATAGCGATGAGCGTGGGGTCAAAATGTGGCAGACCGTGACAGGTATTTTAGATCAGATCAATCCATCCACCCGTGCAGATACGCACACTGACCTGTGCGTTGACGCACTCCAGCCTGTGCGGGCACGCACCCCCGTTGCATCTTATTATCTTATAGAGGAGTCTTAAATATATGAATATGCTTAATCCTCAGTTATTGTCTCTGCCTAGAGAAACTATAAGAACTTCTGACAAATCACGACCTCTTAAAATACCCAGACATCAAGGCAATGAAAAATTTTTAAAAGGTCCAGTACCCCTCAACTGGATTAGTAGAGCTACTCAACTATCTGGCAGCGCGTGGCATGTGGGCACAGCTATTTGGTATTTAGTGGGGTTAACCAATTCACCTACAGTCAAGTTAACTCAGGCCACACTAGATCTTCTTGGTATAAGTCGTTATGCGAAATACCGTGCCTTAGCTGAGCTCAAAACGGCAGGTTTAATAAGCTTTGATGCGATTTCTGGAAAAAACCCTAAAATTACCGTGCTGGGCCATGTGCCCACAACAATATGAGAACTCTTGATTTATGTGAGGCATCGAATCTACTTAAAATGCACCCTCAAACAGTTTTGCAACGTACCAGGATAGGTGAAATACCCGCTGCAAAACCTGGAAAATGCTGGGTGTTCATCGAAGAAGATTTGATTGTCTGGCTCCGTTCACAGTACAATCGCCCACAGCAGGATATAGGGCAAGGAGGCAAAGTAATATGCTCTTTAAAAGAAAAAACAGTCAGTACTGGTGGTATCGCTTTACCGCACCAGATGGCACAACAGTACGCCATTCTGCTCAAACTGCCGATAAAAGAAAAGCAGAAGAGTTAGCCGATCGGCATAAAGCACAGTTGTGGGATCAAGTGAAATTGGGGCATAAGCCGCTTTATCTCTGGGAAGATGCGGTCATTAAATGGGTCAATGAATCACAAAAACGATCACTACCTGATGATATCGTGATGTTTCGCTACTTGGATAAGTTTTTCTCGGGTAGGCAGCTAAATGATATTAATCGTGGTCTGGTAGAAAATGTTATTACCGATAAATTGAAACATGCTACACCTGGTCGAGTTAATCGGATTACAGCACTCATACGTGCTGTATTGCGAAAAGCCGAGCGGGAATGGGAGTGGATCGACAAGGCACCGTCTATTCGTCGTTTAAAAGAAGACAATAAGAGAATCCGCTGGATGACGAGGTCTGAAGTTGACCGAGTCTGTAAGGAGTTGCCAGAGCATTTAGAGGCAATGGTACGCTTTAGTTTAGCCACAGGACTTAGAGAGTCGAATGTGACGGGACTGCAATGGGATCAGATTGATATGCAGCGTAAAGTCGCCTGGATTCACCCAGATCAGGCCAAAGCTAAAAAAGCAATTGGTATCCCTTTAAATGCTGAGGCGATCATGGCAATTCGATTGCAACTGGGTAAGCATACCAGTCATGTCTTTACTTATAAAAATAAGCCTGTATTAAAAGCGGGTGGTAATGCTTGGAAAAAAGCACTTGAGCGTGCAAGCATTACGGATTTTAGGTGGCATGATTTAAGGCATACGTGGGCAAGTTGGCATGTTCAGGCGGGTACGCCGCTTAATGTCTTGCAAGAATTGGGTGGCTGGGGTGATTACTCAATGGTGTTACGGTATGCTCATTTGGCGCCAGAACATTTAGCGAGTTATGCTGATAACATTTCAGATTCAGCACATTTTACGCACATAAGATCTGAGGGCATAAAAAAAGCAGTCGCCAATTAAGGCTAACTGCTTGATTCATATGTTCTTTGGTGGTGGGTCGTGCGCGATTCGAACGCGCGACCATCGCATTAAAAGTGCGTTATTATCAATAGCTCTCAGTACATCACAACAAACAACAGCATTTAATTCAATGAGTTAAGTTACTTATCTTATTGTCATTTGTTGCAATTTATTGCCTTTTTTTATATTCATTTGCAACGTGAGTGCAACGTGAGAGTATAATAAAATCCTAGAAAAATTGGCCGTGAAGGTGTGCCGCGACCACACAAGGGCTTACCGATTAACGTAACAGATAGAGTTAAGCAATGACTCAGACATCATATCAAAACCGCTTACTATCAGAGATAGGAAGAGATCATGGGAACAATTAATAAACGACTAGATGCCAAAGGAAAACCTTATTACACCGCACAGATTCGAATTTTAAAGCAAAAAGAAACTGCAACCTTTAAGCGCATTACCGATGCCAAGAAGTGGGTACAAGATACCGAGAGCGCAATTAGGGAAGGTAGATACTTCAAAACAGCCGAAGCAAAAAAACATACTTTTTCTGATTTAGTTACCCGCTACTATTTTGAAATACTACCCAACTATAAAGAAAAGGAACAAAGGGAGCGTAAAAGTAAACTTCAATGGTGGGTTAGTAAAATCGGTTATTACATGCTGGCGGACATAACAGCCGCGACCATTAACGAGCATAAAAACTCAATGACACAAGGTCCAGCCACGATTGATAAGTACATCAAGAATTTACAACATGCTTTTAGTATCGCCGTTAATGAATGGGAGTGGCTAAGTGATAATCCGGTAAAGAAAGTAAAAAGTCCTAAGCTACCGCGTGGCCGTGTTCGGTTCTTAGATGATAACGACAGAGCAAAACTATTACAGGCCTGCAAAGCTTCGCCAAACACCTTACTCTATCCTTGCGTTGTGTTGGCACTATCCACAGGTATGCGACAAACCGAACAAATGGAACTTGTATGGTCGGATATTAATTTAAAGGATGGTTTTTTAATCTTACATGAAACCAAGAATGGAGAGCGAAGGCGTGTAACATTAGCAAGTGTATGTCTTGAGTTATTAATTGAACATGCGAAGTTGAGGCGGTTAGATACCAATCTATTATTTCCAAGTCCGAGAAAACCACAAAAGCCTATTGATTTACGCAAAGCCTTTTTAAACGCACTGAAAATCGCACAGATAACCGATTTTAGATGGCATGACTTGAGACATTGCACGGCATCATATCTGGCCATGAACGGCGCATCATTGGCTGAAATCGCTGAAGTGCTAGGACATAAAACTCTTTCGATGGTTAAGCGTTACGCTCATCTGTCTGATGGCCATGTGAGTAATGTGGTCACTAGTATGAACACAAAAATATTTGGAAGCGAATGATGGAAATGGAATATTTTGACAATGATCAGGCTGATCAGGAATCTTTGCAAGATTCTATGAATCTTATGGCATGGAAAGAACAGCATTGGGATGGATTAACTGAGAAGCAGCGTGAGGATGGATATAGGTCAGAATGGGTTGACAATTATGCTGAGAATTTAGTCCGAGCTTTCACAGTAAAAAAATCACATTACCAATTTTTAAATCAAAGAGAGATTTCAGAAGCATGGGCACTGAGCGTTGACAATACTCTATTTGGGCAATATCAAATTTACGGTGACTTGAAAGAAAAACTCAATGACATAATCTGTAAAGCAGTTTTAGATTCAGAACTTATTGCTACAGAGGTGAAATGTATATTCGAAATAGAAAAATATGACGGATTCGATAGTTTTGAAGAAACATTTGAAAACACTCTTTTCGGAATAAGTAAGCTTAAGCGCAGAATTGACGACTTATGTTATTGCGGAGATTATTCTTATTGTCTGAGCATTATGATTGAAAGTAAGAGATTCATTAAATGGTTAAAAAATAATCCAGATAAAAGAAATAATGCTGAGTCTGCGTTGCTTGTATTTTGGATCGGAGGGGGGAAAGAAAAAATAGATGGTGCGAACCGAGCACTGAAATCTTGGAATGAGGGCGCTTTTAAATACTTATTGGGCGATGAGAGTGAAAGTGATCTTAAGTACTTATTGGATAAGGGGTGCGGAGAGGGCGCTTTTTGTTGGTACGGAAATGATGATATAAAAAAAGAAGTTGTGGCAACAGCTAAAGATAATATCTTTAATAAAAGAAAAAAATTGCTGGAGCTATATTGGTTGTGGCTATGCAAGAGGCTCGATGACGATGCAGAAAAAATTACCTTAGTGATTACTAATTTGGTCTGGAGCAGGATTATTGACAAAATTGCGGAAGTAGCTCTGAGTGACGAAGTAGCCCTAGGCCATGCCGATATTACTAAAGATGATTTAAATAAATTATTAGATATAGTCGGTGGAAAAACTGTTGCTCGAGGAGGTGCGCAGGTGGGGAGAGACATGGCCAAAGCAGCGCAACAAGTTTTTGTTCTTAAGGGAAAGTTAATTAAAAAGAAAAGTGGGCTTAAATTACTCACTATACCGACTGATATATCTGATCGCCTAAAGATACTGAGTTAATTATGCGAATTTAACGAGGCGGCTTTAAGTCGCCTTTTTTATGCGTACTATATTTACAGCGGGCTGCTTACTGCGATTTTTAAAAATCGCAGTAATGGAATAAAAATTCGCACAATTACAATATTGCGCTTACAGAACAACAGGTTAGAATAACTGCCAAGCCAAAGGAAACTATTGCGGCGAAACACAATACATAACAACAAAAGGCAGTTACTTATGACAGATCAAATCGAACAAAATATATACACAATTAAACAGTTCATTTTAATAGAGAAATGTTTCACCGAGTCCTCATTAAGAGCCTTGTTATTTTCTCGTGATGATAATGGTTTAGCATCATCGGTAGTTCAATTAGGTAGGCGTATTTATATCAACAGATCTAAATTTCACGCTTGGCTCGAAATCCAGCAGCAGAAAAATCAAAAACCATAAATAAAGCCGACTTAACCCCTATCAAGAATTAGTCGGCTTTTTGTAATTCACATCACCACAATGCAGGGCTATTTTACCCTAAATTGGTGTTTTGCATAGCTGACTTTTGGAGAAAATTCAAATGTCACAAAAATTAAACAACTTATTATCAAAACTAGAGAAAGTAAAACCAAGCGGCAGTTGCAAATGGCTAGCGTGCTGTCCGAGTCACGACGATAAATCACCATCACTGGCAATAAAACTGAG
>CAIVGC010000029.1 GCA_903905335.1 uncultured Methylococcaceae bacterium | reverse complement strand
TTTTGAATAACTCTTTTTAAAGGCCTAGCACCATATAAGGGATTGTAGCCCCATTCCGCTAAGCTATTACTGGCATCATTATCAATATCTAAATGAATGTCGCGATCTAGCAAGCACTTGGCCAAACGCAGCAACTGAATGTCTGCAATAGGTCGCATAGTTTCTAAAGTTAATTGGCGAAATATCAAAACATCATCAAGCCGATTCAGAAATTCAGGGCGAAAATGGCCTCGCACTTTTTCCATAATCAATGATTGCATGCGCTGCTGCTCTTCTTCATTTTCTACTGGCTCTATAAATTCAGAACCTAAATTAGACGTCATTAAAATAAGTGCATTAGTGAAATTAACCAATTGACCTTGACTATCAGTTAGTCGACCTTCATCCAACACTTGTAAAAACAGATTAAACACATCAGGATGCGCCTTTTCAACTTCATCGAATAAAATCACACTATAAGGCTTACTACGGACTTGATTAGTTAACAAACCACCTTCTTCATAACCCACGTAGCCTGGAGGCGCACCGGTAAGCCTAGCAGCCGAATGTTTCTCCATAAATTCGCTCATATCAATACGAACCATGGCGGCATCATCATTGAACAAGAATTGAGCCAATGTTTTTGCTAACTCGGTTTTACCTACTCCCGTTGGCCCTAGCATCAAGAAAGACCCTAATGGACGATTCGCATCCTGAATATTTGTTCTAGCTCGTCGTATGGCTTTAGATACCGCGGCAACGGCCTCTTCTTGACCGACTACTCGTTCCCGCAAGTGACTTTCCAATTGCAACAAACGTTGTTGCTCAGAATCCAGCATCTTAGCAACTGGAATTCCCGTCAACCTAGCGACCGTCGCTGCAATATCTTGTTCATCAATAAAATTTTTCTGAGCACTGATTTCTGTTGTATCGATATCAGCATATTCAGCGAGAATTCTTTCTGCTTGCGGAATCACTTTATGTTGTAATTCGGCAACCCGCACAAAGTCTTCTTCACGAATTTTCTGCTCCATTTCCAATCTAGCGTCTTCCAATAATTTACGCGAACTTTGCACTTCTGTCATGGCTCGTTTTTCACGCTCCCAACGCTCATTCATGACAACACTTTTTTCACGTAACTCGACTAATTCGTTATAGACCAGTTGTTTACGTATTTCCGATAACTCATTAGCCAATGAATAGCTTTCTATTTCTAATGCGACTAAACGTCGATCCAAAGCCTCTAATTCAGCAGGTTTAGCAGATAATCCAATACGAACCGTTGCAGCCGTTTGATCAATTAAATCAATGGCTTTATCCGGCAAAAAACGATCTGCAATATAACGCCTAGAAAAGCGTACGGCGGCCAACAAGCCTGCTTCAGTAATACGTATACCATGATGCATTTCATATTTTTCTTTGATACCACGTAAAATCATTAACGTAGTTTCATCGTCGGGCTCATCGACACGTACGATTTGAAAGCGACGAATCAGAGCCGTGTCTTTTTCAAAATGTTTACGGTATTCTTCGTTGGTAGTGGCACCGATACAACGAATTTCTCCCCTAGCCAAGGCAGGCTTCAATAAGTTCGCCGCATCCATGGAACCTTCCGACTTACCTGCGCCCACCACATTATGTATTTCATCAATAAATGCGATGACATTGCCCGCATCGGTAATTTCTTGCAGTAAGCGCTTAAGGCGTTCCTCAAATTCACCGCGAAATTTAGCACCTGCGATTAACAAACCCATGTCTATTGCCAATACCGAACAACCGATTAAATCTTTAGGCACATCACCGGCGACAATTCGCTGCGCCAAACCTTCAACAATAGCCGTTTTACCTACACCCGGCTCACCAATAATAATAGGGTTGTTTTTAATACGTCTACACAACACTTGGATCGCTAAATCAACTTCATCGGAGCGACCTATTACGGGATCTAAAGCACCTTGTCTAGCCAATTCCGTTAAATCGCGCGCATATTTAGCCAAATATTCAAATTCGCCAGAATTCTCTCTACTTTTATAGCCAGTGCTAGGCAAGGCCTCTTGTGCTTTAATAAAACTCTCTTTAGTGCCACCGGCCTCTGTCAAGACAAGCATCAATTCTTCTAACTCCCACATAGCAAACAACAAATGATTAATACCCATGTATTTATCACCCTGTCGCACCGAAACTTGTTCAGCGTAAATAAACAACCGCTCTAGCTCTCGGTTAATAGGAGTATGCTGAGTATTTTTTAAAGCCTTCGGTTGTATAAGCAGTTGAGCATCCACAGCAAGACCCAACCTAGTTAAATCTATATCAGCTTGCTCTAAATAACGTCTACCAATATCGCTAGTCCCTAAAAGAACTGCCAAAAGATGCCAAGGCGTCACCAAACCATGATCTTTTTCAACCGCCAAACGACAGGCACGCTCAATACATTCTTGTGCTTTTAAATTAAATTTTTCAATAATCATAATAATGGTTTTCTTCTGTTATATGTTAAGGGTACTGTCTATAGGGGATCAACAATATTCTAATAATTCAATACGGGTTAAAACCCAACATTCCACAGTTTTTGTATATCTAGACTAAATCCCGTCAATAAATTATCTGCTAACAAAAATTGAGGCTTATCCAAACGTAGAATTGCAGTTTTGGGCTGAAAAACTAATACTTGCTGATCTTCGGGGTCTATTAACCAGCCTAAACTTGCGCCATTCTCACTATATTCCTGCATTTTATCTTGTAAATTTTTCATACTATCACTGGGTGATCGAAGCTCAATAACAAAATCAGGGCACAGGGGTAAAAATCTTTGTTTCTGTTTTTCCGTTAAGGTTAGCAACCGTGTCCTTTTAACCCAAGATACATCGGGTGAGCGAATCGCGCCATTCGGCAAAACAAAACCGCCTGATGAATCAAACACTACCCCACTACCATCTAGATCAGCCCAAACAGATAGCTGAGTAATCATCCTAGAATTTCTCCAACTGGTTGAGCCGCCTGTTGGAGCCATAATTTCACAATCTCCCTGAGCTGTAAGCTCAATACGCAATTCTTTATTGACCTGACAAAAATCAAAAAACTGATCATTCATTAAAGCTATCGATGGCGGCCAATGTAACACCAGCGAATTCAGCGGTGAATTTTGATGGGTCATACTATTTAAATTCATAGTTCAATTCCGTTTCACAAAAATGCTAAAAAGAATTCCAATCATTACCTAATTTTATTTTTTTAATAGTCATAATATTATTCCAGTCTTTTTAGGAACTTTCAGTCCCAGTCCAATCCATTGATAAAAGCCCTAAGCTCACATAATGATGAAAAGACGAATAAGGCCAATCAAATACATTCTTTACAAAACCATGTTTTACTGGATTGTAATGAATGTAATCGACATGATGCTGGTAGTCATCATCGTCAATAATCAAATGCTCCCAGAATCGGCGCTGCCAAATTCCACGCTCACCTTTTGAGCGCCGACTTTTTGAAACACGCTCGGTAGAGGGCAGTTTTCT
>CAIVGC010000028.1 GCA_903905335.1 uncultured Methylococcaceae bacterium | reverse complement strand
TGGAAACGGCCTTTGGAGCAGTTGTTAAACAGGCCGTTGTTTGCCGAAGTCGGTAGTTATGATGGCCAGAGCTCTGAATCGTTAGTGCTGCATCAGCGTGATGGCTACTCGGGTGTCTATCGTATTTGGCAGGAACTTAAACTGTATTTGGATGTGTTCGGGCAAGATGCCGCTATTTCGATGAAATCTATCGCTGAATTGTATGAGGTCTGGTGTTTTTTAGAAGTGCGACGGCTATTGCTAACACTAGGTTTTGAAGAAGTCAGTCAAAGCAAGTCAGCCATGAAAAGCAAGGGCTTAGAGAAAAGTTTAAACGAGGGTTTTAAGGCGGCCTTTCACTTAGAAAGAGCTGATGGTATTAACATTCGTTTAGCGCATGAGCCACCATTTTCTAAACCAAAAGATAATAAGCCTAGTTTCGATAAAATTTACTCGTGGAATAGTCAGCAAATACCTGACATTCTGCTGGAGGCTACTTTTGCTAGTGGTGAAAAAGTCCATTGGATTTTTGATGCTAAGTATCGTATTGCTAATGACGGCTGTGCACCGGATGATGCCATCAATCAGATGCATAGATATAGGGATGCATTAATTCATATTCATAAAGCCGATGATGGCGGACATGAAAAAAGTCGACCCATTTTAGGGGCTTATGTGTTGTATCCGGGTTGGTTTGATGAAGCTAACGACTGCAATCCTTATCAAAACGCGATAGATGCGGTGGGCATAGGCGGTTTTCCTTTATTGCCAGGGCAAGATAACCGATGGTTGCGGGGTTTTTTGGTGGCGCGTTTTGGTGATATCAATGTAACTTACAGTCGCCCTGAAGCCGATCAGTATTTTGTACAAGAATCAGCACGTATTGGAACTATGGGTATGGAGCTTGCCCGATACTCTGATTTAACATTGGCTGCGCCGTTGGGCTCTAAGGCTGGTCGAGATAAGGATTACTTGCAGCGCTTCCAGACTGGAAAAGCGGGTTGGTATCATATTCCTCTGCGTACTACCGAAAATAAAGCTATCGCTAGAAATGTCATGCGAGAAGTACGCTATTGTGCAATTGCTGTTCATCGTGGCGGAGACTCTGAGCGCATCATGACCCATCTTTATGAAGTGAAGTCAGTTCGCTTAGTGCCGCGTAGCGCTATGACCATTAATCAGGCAGGCAAAACAGATAGTGCTAATGAAACAGAATACTGGCTGCTTGAATTAGGTTATGCAAGACCGCTGCTGCAACCGTTAATTATGTCAGGGCTTAGAGCATTTAGATTTCAGCTTACTAACGCTTCAGAATTATTGGTTGCGAACAATTGGGATGATTTGTCAAAACGATATAAGGTGTTGAGTTGATAAAGCCGTTAGCTCAACTTACCGCTATTTTAGGAATGCGCATAAAATAACTTGACCACTACAGCTTTTAAAAATCTCCCCCAGCCCCCTTTTTTTTCAAAGGGGGCTGGATGTTACTTGACTACATTATTTCGTGCTCATTCCTTAGTTAAAACACCACGTTCCATTCTGTAAATAACATCAACCAAGCTCAAGCCCGATTCTCTGTGAGTCACCATAATCAGTGTTTTATTAATAGCAAACTTAGCTAATGCGACAAATATCTCTAGTTCGGTTTCAGAGTCTAAGCCTTCGGTGGGCTCATCTAATATTAATAGGGGAGCATCTTTAAGATATAACCTTGCAAGAGCTATACGCCGAGCTTCACCTCCCGATACTTTCAAGCCACTTTCGCCTACCCAAGTGTCGATGCCGTCAGGTAAATAGCTGATGAGTTTATCAAGACCTGCGGCTTTAATGGCGGCATTGAGTTCTTTTGTGGTTGCCTTTGGTTTAGCTATTAATAAGTTTTCTTTAATGGTTGCGGCAAATAACTGACTGCGTTGCGACAGCATACCAACGTTGAGTAATAAGTCATCGCCATTGTAGTGTTTGAGGTTTTGTCCAGCTAAGAAGATTTCTCCTTGTTCGGGGTCGTAATAGCGCATTAATAATTGCAATAAGGTGGTTTTACCTGAGCCGCTGGCACCGATAATCGCTAATTTAGTCCCTTGCGGAATACTTAGTTTGATGTTTTTAAGTACCCAGTCATGATTGTTGGAATACCGAAAGCTAACGTTATCCAACTGTATGTCATAGTCATCGGGTATGGCTAATGCTTGTTTAGGTTGGATAACGGAAGGTGTAAGTTCTGCAACTTGTCTAATACGACTAGCTGCCTTTTGTGTTTTTGCCAGCATTTGCATGGCTTGCGGTAAGGGCGTTACTAACTCGAAGGCGGCAATGACACAAAAAATAATCAGCGCTAATTCTGAGCCTGATATTAGCTCATCTTGAAAGGAAATAGCGGCTAGCACTAGCGCTGTTAATAAAGTGATTTGTGATACTAATAAAGTAAGTGCCGAGGATATTGCCGTTAAGCGATTATTGTGGCGTTGGGTAGTAATCATCACATCAGATAATTGTGCCAATACGCGACTAAAGCGGTTGTAAGCCTGATTGGCTAATAGATCAGCTAAACCTTGTAGCAGGTCAATTTGTCGAACTCTAAAACTGGCGGCTAGTGCCACTATGGCGGCTGCGCCTGTTTGTCCTAAGCGATTAAATAGCAACGGTGTGGCTATAGTGGCTATCAACAACAGTGTGCCGGTAGTCAAACTAATTAATGGGGAATAAAGATATAAAAACCCGACCACAGTGGTGACGCCGAATGCTGCAACTATAGCTGGGGCGAGTAAGCGCAGATACAAAGCATCTAAGGCATCGATATCTGAAGTTATATTGGATAATAAATCTCCGCTGCGTAAGGCCGCTAAACGACCGGGTACTAAAGGAATTAGTTGTAGAAAGAACCAACTACGTAGGCTCGCTAGTACCCGAAAAGTTGCTTCATGGCTTAGTAGTCGCTCACCATAGCGTCCTACTGTGCGTGTAATGGCCAAGGCGCGTATTTGCGCGGCAGGTAGCATAAAGTTAAAGCTAATAGCCGTGCCGGCTATTGCTGAAGAACTGATGAACCAGCCTGATAATGTGAGTAGGCTAATAGATGCAACGGCTGTTAGCAGTGATAACAAAATGCCAGCGGATAACCAAACATAGTGTGGTTTGAATAATTTCAGAAAAAACCAAAGATCTTTCATGATACTAAGCGTCCTTGCTGTATCTCGATGCTTCTGTCCATGCGTTGGATGACTTCATTATCATGACTGGCAATAATCAGGGTCTTATCCTTAAATAGTTTATCGATGATGTCTAGTAATAGCCTTTTATTGCTAGCATCGAGATTAGCTGTGGGTTCATCCAAAACTATAATCTCAGTCTCTTTTAAGAAGGCTCTAGCTAAAGCAATACGTTGTATTTGCCCACCTGACAAACCATAGCCTCGTTCACCTATTTGAGTGAGTAAACCCTCGGCCAATTGTGAGCTGAACTCAGTTACGCCAGCAGCGGTTGCTGCGTTAACAATACTTTGTTCAGAAGCCTCTGGATTGGCTAGAGTAATATTGTCTTTAATGCTGCCATGGAATATATAAGCCTGTTGTCCTGCCCATGCTAGTGATTGGGCAGCTAGATCGCGGGTGACTGATTGCCCCTTAAGTAAAACTAAGCCCTCAGTGGCTGCTTCAAAACCTAAGAGTAGATTCAATAGCGTTGTTTTTCCCGCCCCAGATTCACCGACCAGAGCAATCTTTTCTCCGGCTGTTATGTGTAGGTTGATATCGCTTAAAACTTGCCGTTGACCATAAGTTTTGCTGGTATTCCTAAATTCGATAAGACGGCTATTGTTGCCTTGAAAACCTAAGGTATTACATTCTTCTGCATCTTGTTCCAGTATGGTGAGGATAGCATCAGCAGCGCCTAAGGCGGCGGCTTTGTCATGATAAAAGATAGCCAATTGCCTGAGCGGCATAAAAAACTCAGGCGCTAACAGCAGCACAAACAATGCTTCACTTAAGCTGATATGTTGCGCTGGGCCAAAGTGAATCTGACCTAATAAGCCTAAACCTACATAGACAGCAACCAAGGCAACGGCAACCGCGCTAAAAAACTCTAAAATAGCCGACGACAAAAAAGCAATACGCAATACCGCCATAGTTTTCTCTCGAAAACCATTGGCGATTTGATTGATGTTAGCTAATTCATGATGAGCCTGACCAAATAGTTTCAGTGTCGCTAAGCCTTGCATGCGATCCAGAAAGTAACCGCTCATGCGTGTCATTGCCAAAAACTGATTGCGATTAGCAGAAGCTGCACCCATGCCAACTAAAGCCATAAAAATAGGCACTAAAGGTCCAGTCAATAAAAATATCAGGCCAACGACCCAATTGACGGGCATGACTACGGCAATCATGATGATAGGTAATACGCCAACGATTGTATGCTGAGCCAGATATCGAGAGAAGTAGTTTTCTAGTGCATCGACCTGTTCCAAGGTAATAGCAACTAGTTCCCCGCTTTGTCGTTGTTTGATAGCCGCAGGGCCTAGAGAAGCGAACTGATTGATTAACTGCTGTCTTACCGAGGCTCTAACCTTCGCGCTTGCTTCAAAGCCACAAGTTTGATGGAAATAGACACAGACACTGCGCAAGAGAAAAACCCCTGCCAGCCATAAAAAGCTAGGCATTAACGCCAGCCAATGGAGCTTGTCAATAATCAGTGCTTGCAGAATATAAGCCAGCAATGCCGATTGCACAATGATTGCTAGTCCATTAGTAATGCCAGCGATAGAGGCTAACAAAACAGGTGTGCGAACAGTTTTACTTTGTTCTTTTAACCAGCTTGCACATATTTTTTCCCTGTATTTTCTGGTATCGAAAAAGCTTTGGTTGTCTGTTTCTGTGAGTTGCATGATAGTCGGATTCTTGTTATGACTTAGGTCAGCTTAATAGACGTCTAGGTGCGATGCTAATTTCCAACCTCGATCTATCTATTATGCTTTAAGAGCTAATATATAACGTTGCTCAAGAAATATGATGAAATCGAGAGATTCATAAGCAGTCGTTTAAAAGAGAATAGGTCTGTGGTAATAAATGTTTGGCTCTATATGAGTCGTAGTGGGTAAGTCGTCATTCCGGCATGGGCTGCCGGAAACTAGTTGCCAAGGATGGCATGGGGCGCATCACTATAAGTTTAATTATAAGCACTGTACTCTAGTATTCGATACGTACATCCATGTGTTCTGGATCCCGGCAGTCCATGCCGGGATGACGAATTTGATGTTTTTCAGATGCTTATAAGGTTTATATTGATGGGTCTTATTTTTATTTACCCACTCTAATTCACATAGAGCCAAATGTTTTAGCCGGATTAATTGATTGTCCTTTACTACAGGATATTAGATTGATGTGGTTTATATTTTTTATGTATGTCAACTATGTTAGCGGAATGTGGTTTATATTTTCTATGTATGTCAACTATGTTAGCTGAGTGTGGTTTATATTTTTTATGTATGCCAACTATATTAGCGGAATGTTTTAAATGAGTATTTATTTTCTTTATAGACAAAGCGTTAACTATAGGTCTTATTATTTTTTTTTTAAAATGAGCTTCAACTAATTTTACTGGAGCCAGAGCCTGTTCATTAATCTGGTTAATATTGCTATCCCTAGAAAATACCTTAGTGTTGTTTTCTAAGTTCTCATATTTAGTGGTTAAATTATTCATGTTTTCTTCAAGAATATGAACTGATTCAGTTAATTTTGTGACATTTGCTTTTGTGTTAATAATAAGGATCATTAGAAAAGCAATTGCTACTAAGGACATAAAGCTAAACCCCAGTGCTACATAACAGATTAATGATGGTCTTTTAAGTTTACTATTATGATGACCGATCAACTCACTAACCGAGGCTTCTTTTTTTAAATCAACAGGCACGGCATTTAATAAATCGTCTTGCTCTAATTTAGGATTGCATTCAGGGGATATATTTTCAGTTGTGTCATCAGCAGAAGGTTTGTGTTTTTCTATTGGGGCTGAGTTTATTTCAAGCAAAGATTCTAAGTGGTTATCTGCGCAGGTCTCGTTTATAAGCAGGGATTCATTTTGTTGAATTATGTTATCCCTATTGAAAGGGGTGGCGACAAGTTGCTCAAAGGCTAAAACTGGCTCGTTGATATTGATGATATCAAGTATGTCGATATGAGGCTGTTTTTCATCTACATTTTTATCAAGTGTTAAGATATCGCCAAGACTTTTTTCGCTCTTGTTATTCTCAAAGGAAGTTGGCTCATAAGCAAGGGGGTCATGATCATTAGGTAGCATTAATTCTGCATTATTGACGAGTTGATGGTCACTAATGGCACTAGTTAGTGATACTGGAGCAAGATTCCAGTCATCACGAGTTAAGTCCAGATTTGCCAAAACTAGGTTTTCAGATGGGGCGTTAATGCCGTCAAATGAATTGTTAATTCTAGATCTACGTTTTTTAGTCATTAAGTTATGTTCGACTTTTAGTTTATGGAATTGGCGACTGGAGGGTAATTCATGTAGCTATTTTAACAAAAAGTAAAAAAATGGCGAAGAAACTGACAATGTAAATCATCATATCACTTATATATCATCTACATATCTTATATGTACATAACTATATAGGGCTACCAACTTAAGGCGTGACAGGTACTAGACTTAACCCTTTGCCTTTCGTCCTTTGTCTGTGCTTAGATGAACCCTGTTTAAAAGTGAATGATTAAGCTAGTGTCCCGTCTTAAACTGGTAGCCACTATAGAGTAATAGAGTCAAAAGATAGAATATCTGTTGCCGTGCTATTTTCACAATTAGATTCCGCTTAAAGTTAAATTTATAGTAAAAATACTTAATGATGGTAAAGCTTACTTGGATTTAGTGCTAGAATCTTAGAAAAATTTACTTAATTAAATATTATGCAACTATCCATTACTGCTCTAGGTAGCAATCAGATCAACTTTATTGTAGAAATTCTGCCAGCCATACGCGATTGTAATTGTAATATTCTTGAAATAAGATCATCTCGCTTAGGTAAATCTGCTGCTGCCTATCTTCTAGTGCATGGTAATTGGAATCAAATTGCGAAACTTGAAACTACTTTGGAAAATATTCAGAAGCGTCTTGAAATTAAACTTCATTTATTACGCCCTGAGCAAAAAGATAAAGAAAAGGATAGAGATTGTTTGCCTTATTCATTAGAAACTATTTCCTTGGATAGAGATAATGTCGTAGAGTCTATTACTTCTTTTCTTTTTGATCGTGAAATAGCTATCGAAGAAATATCAGGCAGTTCATATCAAGCGGCCTATATACAATCAGCAGTTTTTTCGACCAAATTTATTATATTAATTCCATCGCAATTGCCACTTTTAAACTTAAGAGAAGAGTTTTTAGACTTTTGTGATCAATTAAATATTGATGCCATACTTGAACCTGTAAAACGTTAAATACTATGAGCCTTATTAAAATTGGCGATATCGTTACTGATTTTGTAGCTTTATCTACCGGCGCTAAAGAATTCAAGCTTTCAGATTTTCGTGGACAGTTCATCGTCATTTATTTCTATCCTAAAGACAATACACCCGGCTGTACTCAAGAAGGCCTCGCTTTTCGTGATGCGTATGAGAAATTTACGGCTTTAAATGCGGTAATTTTGGGTGTGTCCAGAGACAGTATTAAAATGCACGAAGGTTTTAAGGCTAAACAGGCCTTTCCTTTTGAGCTACTTTCAGACCCTGATGAAGCACTGTGTACGTTGTTTGATGTTATTAAAATGAAAGCTATGTATGGCAAACAGGTGAGGGGCATAGAGCGTAGCACTTTCCTTATAGATCCTAATGGCGTGCTGATACATGAATGGCGAAAAGTTAAAGTTAAAAATCATTGCGAAGATGTTTTAACTGTTTTACATGAAGGTTACCAACATAAGACAGGACAGTACGAATAGTCTATTATTTTCGCGTTCTACATATAGCTATACACAAGGAAGTCGGTATCTAGTCCCTTGGATGGTAATTTTTATACGTCCCTGTAACCTTGATTCCGGCAGTCCATGCCGGAATGACGAGTATTCAGAGTGTATGTAACTCTAAGCACAGAGGGTACGAACGACAAAGTTTAGAATGCTGTTTTGATACCCGCTCTGAGAGCCTAGTTTAAGAAATAAACATTAAATACGACCTAAGAACTATGAATACTGATGACATTACCAAAGTAAAAAACTATCTACTCAATTTACAAGATCAAATTTGTAAGGCTATAGAGGGCGTAGAACCTGAAGCTAATTTTATTGAAGATATCTGGGATCGTGCTGAAGGCGGTGGTGGTCGCAGTCGTGTCATAGAAAATGGTCAGGTAATCGAACAGGGTGGCGTCAATTTTTCTTATGTGCGCGGCATTAGTCTACCTGCCTCTGCGACGGCAAAAAGACCAGAATTAGCTAATCGGCAATTTCATGCCATGGGGGTGTCATTAGTGATACATCCAAAGAATCCTTACGTGCCTACTTCTCATGCCAATGTGCGTTTTTTGATTGCAGAAAAACCTGGGTCACCTGCTATTTGGTGGTTTGGTGGTGGTTTTGATTTAACACCTTTCTATCCCTTTGAAGAAGATGTCATGCATTGGCACCAAACAGCAAAGAAAGCTTGCCTGCCTTTTGGTGACGATATTTATGCAAGCTATAAGCAATGGTGTGATGAATATTTCTTTTTACCGCATAGAGAAGAAACACGAGGCGTGGGTGGTTTGTTTTTTGATGATTTGAATGAATGGTCGTTTGAGCGTTGTTTCGCTTTTATGCGAAGCGTAGGTGATCATTATGTTGATGCTTATTTACCTATCGTAGAGAAACGAAAAGACACGCCCTATGGTGAGCGAGAACGAGATTTTCAGCTCTATCGTAGAGGTCGGTATGTTGAGTTTAATTTAGTGTATGACCGAGGTACTTTGTTTGGCTTGCAATCAGGTGGACGTACCGAATCTATATTAATGTCTATGCCGCCAGAAGCTCGTTGGAAATATAATTGGCAGCCAGAGCCAGGTAGTCCAGAAGCTGTACTTTATGAGCGCTATTTAAAGCCTCAAAATTGGTTAGCTAACTGATCTCTTTAATGGATTAATAGGAAGAAATAGTGCAGGGAATATTATCAAAAATGCAGGTCCGTTTAGACAGTCCTGTGCAATATGAACTCGTCGTTGGTGAACAGCGTTTAGCCTTAAACCCCTTAGTAGGTAAGTCTTTAAAATTTACTTATACCGGGCGTATTTTTTGTGTAAATTGCAATCGTTCGATTAAAAAGGGCTTTAATCAAGGTTATTGTTATCCTTGTTTTATCTCCTTGGCAGAATGTGATATGTGCATCATGAAGCCAGAAACTTGTCATTATGATGCTGGCACGTGTAGAGAACCTACCTGGGGTGAGGCGTTTTGCCTAAAGCCGCATACCGTTTATTTAGCAAATTCTAGCGGCATTAAAGTTGGTATTACTAGACAAACTCAAATTCCAACGCGTTGGATAGATCAAGGTGCCATACAAGCTTTGCCGATATTTAGCGTTCAATCACGCTATATCTCTGGCTTAATTGAGGTGGTGCTTGCTAAGCATGTCAGTGATAAAACCAGTTGGCAACAAATGCTTAAAAACCATGTGCAGCCTATCGATCTAGCAGAAAAAAGAGATCAATTAGTAAAGCTTTGTGAAGTCGAGCTAGATGCAATTATTCAGCGTTTTGGTCTGCCAGCCATCACCTTTTTACCCGAAGAGTCGGTGGTGGATATACTGTTCCCCGTTGATCATTACCCCGTTAAGGTTAAATCTTTAAATTTAGATAAAGAGCCTGAAGTGCAGGGCATATTGCATGGAATTAAAGGCCAGTATTTGCTGCTAGATACCGGCGTTATCAATATTCGTAAGTACTCTGGATACGAAATTAAGGTATCGCTTTAAATCAAGCCATGCTCAGTTATTTAATCCGTTTTTCCATACGTTTTTACGGTATTGTTATTGCTCTCGCTTTATTAGTTTTAATCTACGGTAGCTATAGGTTCACTACGGCAGGTTTGGATATTTTTCCTGAATTTGCTCCTAAGCGTGTCATTATACAAGCCGAATCTCCTGGCTTGTCCTCCGAACAAGTTGAATTATTGGTTACTCGGCAGATTGAAATCTCCATCAGTGGCTTGGTAGGCTTAGAGTCAGTTCGCTCAGAATCTATACAAGGTTTAGCTATCGTCACAGCGACTTTTAATGAAAAAAGTGATATCTATCGTAATCGCCAACTGATTAACGAAAGACTAACCGGTTTATCAACACATTTGCCTGTTGGAATTACGCCGCTTGCTATTCCCTTGTCGTCATCTTCAGCCACAGTGTTGACCATAGGCTTAAATTCCGACAGTAAAGATTTAATGGCTTTACGGAGTTTGGTTGATTGGACTATTGTGCCACGCTTATTAACGGTGCCCGGGGTTGCTGATGTTAATGTGTTTGGCGGAGAAGTCACGCAACTGCAAATTCAAGTTGATCCAATACAGTTGAATCGTTTTAATCTAGCTATTGAAGATATTGCTCAAGCTGCCTCTCAGGCCGGTGTTATTCAAGGCGCAGGGTTTATTGAAAATAAAAATCAGCGCTTTAACTTGCAAGTGACGGGTCTTCCTACTACCCCAGAACAATTTGCTAAGATTATTGTTAAGCGTGAGCAAGGTCGAAATATTACCTTAGGCGAAGTTGCTACCCTGCAATATGCGTCTGAACCTGCTATAGGTGCTGCGCAAATTGGAGGTAAACAAGGTATCGTTTTGATGATTATTGGTCAATACGGCGCTAATACTTTGACGGTTTCAAGGCAAGTTGAACTTGCCTTGAAAGAGTTTGAACCATTATTTAATCATGAGGCCATTACTTTTTTTCAGCACTTGTTTCGTCCAGCCGATTATATAGAAAGGTCATTAACTAATTTATCAGGACATTTGCTGATAGGCGGCTTATTCGTTTTGATAGTGTTATACCTGTTCTTATATAATTTTCGCACAGCATTTATTTCTGCCTTAGCGATTCCTGTTTCTCTCATGGGGGCTGTGATCGTATTGTTAGAAACCGGTGTTAATTTAAATATTATGGTATTAGGTGGTTTAGCGATTGCTTTAGGTGAGGTGGTTGATGATGCTATTATTGACACTGAAAATATTTTTCGGCGTTTACGCGAAAACGGCCTGTTATCAAAACCTTCGTCCATTGCTGCCGTGGTTTACAATGCTTCTTTAGAAGTGCGTAGTTCCGTGGTATATGCCAGTTTTATCGTCGCACTCGCTTTCGTGCCTTTATTAACCTTGAATGGCGTAGCAGGGCGATTATTTGCACCTTTAGGCTATTCTTATATATTAGCTATTCTAGTCTCCTTGCTGGTGGCACTGACCTTGACGCCCGCATTATGTTTTATTTTATTAGGTCATAAGCTAAATAATACACAAGATCCTCCGTTAATCAGGTATCTCAAGCCCCTATATCAGAAATTATTAGTCTTGGTTTTTAATCATACAAATAAAATAACTCTGATTAGTATTGTTGTCTGCCTGTTGAGTCTACTGACTTTTTCTAAGCTTGATAGTAAGTTTTTACCTGAGCTGCGAGAAGGGCATTATATTGTCCATACCACCAGCCTACCTGGCACATCCTTACAAGAATCATTAAGAATTGGCAGTCAATTAACACATCAGTTTATGGAAATTCCTGGCGTACAATCTGTTTCCCAATGGGCTGGACGTGCACAACGAGGGGCTGATACTTATGGCAGTCATTACAGTGAATACGAAGTTCGCTTAGAGCCTTTATCGGGTGCAGGACAACAACAGATACTCGATCAGTTAAGGCAAAAGCTAGACCAATTCCCCGGCATACTGTACGAAGCTAATACTTTTTTAACCGAACGTATCGATGAAACGATTTCTGGTTATACAGCGCCAGTGGTCGTTAATTTATATGGTAATGATTTAAATGAGCTGGACACTAAAGCACAAACGCTAGCTAAAATTATGCAAGAAATACCTGGGGCAGCCGATGTGCAAATGCGCTCACCCTTAGGTACGCCTTTAATGCAAATCAATTTAAACTTAGATCAGTTAGGTTTTTTGGGGGTTATGCCTGCTCAGGTAATTAATACCATACAAGCCGCTTATGAAACCCAAGTCGTTGGTAAGCAGTTTATAGGCAATAAACTGATCAATATTGCTGTTGCTTTGGCTCCAGAGTTGCGCCTACAGCCTGAAGTTATAGCTCAATTACCTATTCGAACAGAAGATGGTACCTTAATCCGCTTAGAGCAAGTCGCCGAAATAAGACATACCGCCAGTCGCTACAATATATTGCATCAAGGTTCACAGCGTCGACAAACAGTTACATGTACTGTTTTAAATAGAGATATGGATGCTTTTATGGAAGAACTTAAGGCTCGTGTACTTAAAGATATCCCTGTGTCAGTTGGTAGTTTCTCTGAATTTACGGGGGCAGGTGTTGAACAAGCACAGGCGCGAAAAGAATTGATATTACATTCGTTGTTGGCAGGGATCGGCGTACTAATTTTTATTTATATAGCAATCAGTAGTCTACGTAATACTGCACTGGCGCTGGTTAATCTTCCTTTTGCATTAATCGGTGGGATTTTGGCTGTGGTTATTACGGGCGCAACTTTATCCGTTGGTTCTATCGTTGGTTTTATCACCTTATTCGGCATTACCGTAAGAAACAGTATTATGCTCGTATCTCATTACCGATATTTAGTAGAAGTTGAGGGCAGGGTATGGAATAAGGAAACCGTTATACTCGGCGCTCAAGAACGATTGCCTTCAATACTAATGACAGCCTTAGTGACGGCTTTAGCTATGTTTCCTATCGCTTTTAATAGTGATAATCCTGGTCGAGAAATTATGGGGCCTATGGCGGCTATTATTATTGGTGGTTTAACATCATCCACTTTATTGAACTTATGTTTGTTGCCCGCCATGTTATTGAGATATGGGAGATTTAGTCATCATTATAAAACGCCATAGTGTCTTTGCACATCATGTGAGCAGTATGATAGTATTCTGCATTTGAAACGTCTTTTTTTTAAAACCTTAAATGGACTACCCAATGAAACAATCTTTAAAGACTTTACTAATCGTATTTACTCTCTGCTTATTGGCGCCTCATGTGGCTAGCGCTTCTACTTATCCTGATAGAATAGGTACTAAATTAGGTAATGGTATGGCCAATATAGTGACTGGTATTGTAGAAATACCTAAAGCTATTATTAATGGTAATCGTAACCAAGGTGCGGCTTATGCGGCAACAGCTGGCTTTATGACAGGTATGGTTCATATGATGGGACGTACTTTATTAGGAGCAGCCGATTTAGTTACCTTTATGATACCTACCAAGCCCATTATTACTCCAGCGTTTGTCTGGCAAAACTTTAATCAAGATACTGGTTATAAAAGTAATTGGGAATTGTTGCCTTAAGTTTTAAAGCCTTAGATTTTGATCTAAACTCGATCTAATATGCTTTGAGAGTTCATTAATGTAGAAATGATGCATTGGGTTGCGAATAGTTGTAACCCAATCAACTTAATTTAAAGTAAAAATATGTCAGACTTTTATGTTTTATTAATTGCTGCATAAAGCATTGCATGAAACAAGATTGAAGGCTCTATGTGATCCGTAGTGGATAAAATAAAGATCATTATAAGTACCTGAATACACCTCATTCGTAATTCCGGCACAAATCTGTCTGGAAAAGACAGACCTTTACCTGAAGGGCGTCAGGCAGGACAGCCTGACGTGAATCCATGCCGGAATGACGCTTTACCCACTACGATTCACATAGAGCCATATTTTTTATGGAGGTTCAGACTTGTATTTTAAAGGGTTATTGTTTTGTTATCTTCTTATTTTAGGCTTTTTAAGTCTTAATCCGTGGTTACTTCCTGATCCAAATAAGGCGATAGGTTCTATTACATGGGATTTACTCGATCATGCCGTTGCTTATGGTGGTTTATCGATATTGATGTTGCTAACTTTTAAGCAGGAGCGTCGGCTTTGGGTTAATACACTCGTTGTGTTTATACTTGCGAGTTTTATTGGGGTTTTCTTAGAATATAGTCAATATTGGTTTACCTTAAATCGACAGTTTTCATTTTTTGACGCCGTCGCTAATCTGTTTGGCTCTATGCTGGGTATATTGGTATATTGGTATTTTGGTTGGTTCGTAGTGGTCGTAGGGTTTTTATCAATAACTGATGTTGTAGCCATTCAGCGGTTTATAAAAAACAAATAATGAGGTCGCTATCGCGACGATTTTTGTATCGGGTTA
>CAIVGC010000027.1 GCA_903905335.1 uncultured Methylococcaceae bacterium | reverse complement strand
GCGGTATGGACAGAGCGCATGTTGACGGCACTGGTTAACGGTGTCAAAGGAGGAAAATGGTTTAGCTTGATGGATAATATCTTAGGCCATCAATACTGGACAAATGCCTACTTCGCGAGCACGGGACTTTTCACAATGTATGAAGCCCATGCGGAAGCGAGTCGATCCCGATGAGGAAACTATCAACTGGAGAGCCGTGTGCGGGAAAACCGCACGCACGGTTCGGAGGGAGGGGAGAGCTTGAAGTGGCTCTTTTCTACCCCTATAGGGCACATGGATGTGAAATACAGTATAAGAACCATAATGATCCCTATATAAAGCAGATAATAATTGGGCTTTGCCCTCCTTGGCCTCTGGGTTCCGGCAGTCCATGCCGGAATGACGATGTTTTCTTAATTTGATGACGGTTATTATAAAGCTCCAAACATCGCCTTATTTTTTAGGAATCATAATAGTTAATATGCCGTTATGATATTTCGTGCTTATTTTAGTGGCATCAGCAGGGCCGGGTAACGTTAATACTCGCTGAAATTCACCGGCAAAACGCTCACGAAACTGATACTGGCCATTTTGATCATCGCTCTTATTATCTTCAGCATGTTCAGTTTTAATGGCAATATGTAAGAGTCTATCGTCCAACTTAAGGCTTAATGAAGAGATATCAGCTCCTGGCGCATTCATAGTTACAATATATTGATCAGGCTTTTCTTGTAAATCTACGTCAGCTAATTTATTTAAACTGTCTAGTGGCGCGTTAATATGAAAGCGTGAATAAGAGTCATTAAATAAATGCTCCATTTCTTGCTGCATCTGCTGCATTTCTTCATAAGGATTCCACGGTCGTTGCTTAAAAAAATTATCTCTTGGAGGAGTAGATTGCGGCGCTAAATTTGGTGATTTAGTGCTAAAAGAGATGTCTTGATTTTTTGGGCTGCTTAATTCTAAAACATGTGAATTTAATTGAAAAATACTATAGCTTTGTATGCTAAGCACTATAAGCAATAGTGCGCCTACAGTCAGGATAACCTTCTCTTTAGTCATGGGTGTGAATCCGTTTGATTTATGATGATGACTTCCATGCTGGTATTTGTGCCAGCATGGACTGCCAGGATGACGACTTACCCACTACGACTCATATAGAGCCAGGCTTATGTAGTTAAGGCCGCTTGGCTTTACAGTAAACTTTCACCTTCTGCTGCTAGCCAGTCTTCTAGTTCATGGCCAGGCTCAAAGCCTCTGCTTTCTGCTTTGTAATAGGCCAGTTCTGCAACTTTAGCATCTCGATCAGGAAGGAATATGACATCGTTAATAGTATCGACATCAGGATTGATTTGATTGTTTTTAACTTTAGTAGGCATGGCTTACTCCGCGATTAAGGATTTATGAGGCTAGTCGTCGAAGCTTAACGAGTGTTGATTTTCGACTCAGGGCATTAGAGCAGAGAAAAACATTAAATAAAATTCGTAGGAATACGTATAAGGCAGGTTTAGATATAGCTTATAAGTCGGTTTTCTATGGTAAACATTTAGGTACTAGCTGTTTACTGCTTTACTACCCACACTACCTGAAATATATCATGACTCAATTACTAAGCTGTTTTAAAGCCTACGATATCCGTGGCCGACTTCCTGATGAATTAAATGTCGATATTGCTTATCGTATCGGTAGAGCTTATGCCGAGCACATAAAACCAAAGCGGGTTATTGTGGGACGTGATATTCGCTTGTCTAGTGATGAACTGGCTGAGGCAGTTACTCAAGGTTTGCAAGATGCGGGTGTCGATGTTTATGACATAGGCTTATGCGGCACTGAAGAAGTTTATTATGCAAGCTTTGCTTATCAAGACGCGGGGCAGTCTATGGATGGCGGCATTATGGTCACGGCCAGTCATAATCCTAAAGATTTTAACGGCATGAAGTTGGTGCGCGAACAAAGTAAGCCAGTCAGTGGTGATACTGGTTTGAATGATATCAAACGCTTAGCGGAAGCGAATCAGTTTGCGGCGCCTGTGGCGGTCTTAGGTACTGTTAAGTCTATTTCAATCGCAGAAGATTATACCCAGCATTTACTAGGCTATATTAATCCGCAAGCCTTAAAGCCCTTAAAAATCGTAGTCAATGCCGGCAATGGTGCGGCAGGGCATGTCTTAGACTGGCTAGAAACAGCTATGCAAAAAATCATGACTCAGCCGCTAGAGTTTATAAAAGTACATCATGAGCCGGATGGCCATTTTCCTAACGGCATACCTAATCCCTTGTTACCCGAAAATCGTGATAGCACTATAGCCGCCATTAAAAGTCATAAGGCTGATTTAGGCATCGCTTGGGATGGTGATTTCGATCGTTGCTTTTTATTTGATGAAAATGGTCGCTTTATAGAGGGCTATTATATCGTTGGTCTACTAGCCGAGGCCTTCCTTAAGCAAAATCCAGGCGCAAAAATAGTACATGATCCACGCTTAACCTGGAACACTATAGCTATTGTTAATGGTATGTCAGGCATCGCCGTGTTAAGTAAAACCGGCCATGCCTTTATCAAAGAAAGAATGCGCTTAGAAGATGCGGTTTATGGTGGTGAGATGAGTGCGCATCATTATTTTAGAGATTTCTCATATTGCGATAGTGGCATGATTCCTTGGTTGCTAGTCATAGAGTTGATTAGTAAAAGTGGTCTAAGCTTATCGCAGTTAGTTGATCAACGTATGTTGCTGTTTCCTGCGAGTGGTGAAATCAATCGCACGATTGCAGAGCCAGCGGCTGCGATTGCTTTGGTACAAGCGCATTATCAAGATAGCGCAGAGCAGATCGATTTTACCGATGGTTTGAGTATGGAGTTTGCCGAGTGGCGCTTTAATTTACGCTGTTCTAATACCGAGCCTTTGGTAAGGCTTAATGTGGAGTCGCGCGGTGATACTGAGTTAATGCAAGCAAAAACTGAGGAGTTATTAGCTTTATTGGCAAGGCCTTAAAAAAGTATTAATCGTTGCAAAAGTTTTCCTGATTATAAAGATGCTTTAGCAACCAAGTAATGATCTCAGCGTTATACGTAGACTTTAATAGCACGTCATTCCAGCATGGACTGCCTGAATCTAGGCTACAAGGATGTAGGCTACCAATTTAAGACGGGGCACTAGCTTAATCGTTCAATAGATATCTTTCCTAAATATGACTCTAAGTAAATCATAGTGGGTAAGCCGTCATTCCGGCATGGACTGCCGGAAACCAGTTGCCATGGATGGCAATAGGTCGTATCACTATAAGTTTCATGATAAGAATTCTACTATACGATATGTACATCCATGTACTCTGGATCCCGGC
>CAIVGC010000026.1 GCA_903905335.1 uncultured Methylococcaceae bacterium | reverse complement strand
TGGCATCATTTCCATGCTAGCGATCGCCACTTGTGGAATCAAATCCCAGTTAACGGTATCACCAAAGGCTTCATTGACACGAACCCCATCCTGATACACCGATAAACCAATAGGCGTACCTAACAGTGGCGAGGCCGTAAAGCCTCTATAAGTAATATCGGGTTGGTAAGGGTTATTCTGGGTATCATTGATATTGACACTTTCTAAGCGACGATTCATGAAATCCGTCAAGCCAAACGCTTCATGGCGATTAATATCTTCATCTTCGGCAGACTGAACGTTACCGGGGATTTTTTTAAAGGCTAGCCCAGTTGTGCCTAATGGTGTTGTGCTAACCACTTCAACTTCTGGTAACTCGAATACATCAACTGGATGAGATCGATCAGGCACAAGCTCTTTATCTTTATTATTGGCGGCTTTAATGATTTTTGTAGACGTTGGTGTTTTATCTACCCCCTTACTGTCGCCTTCTTTTTCAGGCTCTGTTACTACAGACTGTTCTGGCAAATTAAACCAGCGATTAAATAAAGGAACGGGCTTTTCTGATCCAGTATTGTCAGCGTATAAAGGCGCTGAAATAGTTAGCGCTAATAGTGCTGGTAATAGCCGAATAGGAAATGGAGGGATTTGCATAATTAAAACCTAAGGTTGATATGAAAGTATTACGCCAATAATCGAATGATCGTCAGACTTTCAATTCAAAGAAATAAGTTAATTATCAATGAAAAAGTTACCGATTAATATAGGAAGAATTCCTGAATTTACATAGCTCTATGAGATAACTGTTTCTGCCGACATCATTCTTTTGACTCATTGCAAAGTTAATCCCGAATACTTAGTGGCCATCGATGACTATGAAATCAATCATTATTTGGATCCTTGACTGCAAGTTTCAAGACTAGATCAGTACTTTTTATGGTAATTACTATATTATCGAGCTAGGCTATAATAAATGGCCTAGGTCATTCATATTTCTGGACATCAACTAATTAGCTCTATCTAACAAATAGTTAGCACTACATCAAGCCAAAATCTTCGGCTATATACGCAAGATCAATCAAAGTATCTACTTGTAATTTTTTTCTAATTTGAGTGGCATAATTAGCAATTGTTTTGTAGCCTAAACAAAGCTCAGCTGCAATTTTCTGTACGCTCATACCTTGCGCCAACATTCTGAACACATCAAATTCACGTGGCGAAAATTTATGGATAATGGCTTGGTAATCACTTTGGCTTGTTATCGAGCTATTTGTTTTTATCAATCCTTGTTCGATATAGTTTTGTCCCTGCATGATAGTGACTATAGCTTCAGTTAGAATTTCTGGGGCGCTATTTTTGGTGATATAGCCTTTAGCTCCGGCATTTAAGGCCCGATTAACATACACTCGTTGATGATAAACACTAAATACCAAAATTTTAGCACGACCATCTCTCTGAACAATTCGATGTATAGTTTCTAGTCCGCCAAGTCCTGGCATCGATAAATCCATCACGACTATATCCGGCTTTAGGTTCACATACTGCCCAATAGCTTCTTCACCTCTTGATGCCTCGCTAATAACATCAATGAATTCACTAGTCGCTAATAACATACGAAAACCAGCTCGAACCACTGCATGATCATCAACAAGGATGATTTTTATTTTTTCAGTCATGATAATGGAATCGATGCGGATAGGGTCAAGCCCTCACCGGCTTGTGATTGAATAGTAATATCTCCATTGAGTGATTTAATTCGCTCCTTTATCCCCAACAGACCAAACCCATGACTAATTTGATTGAGATCACAACCTTGCCCATCATCCTGGATTTTTAGACACAACAAAGGCTTTGAATATTCTTGCAACTCCAGATCAATAGTGACCTGCTGAGCCCCTGAGTGTCGAATCACATTAGTTAAACATTCTTGTATGATCCTAAATACTTGAATAGCAATGGTTTTATCGATACCATCAACTTCATTATGACAGTTTATACTTAACTTAAGTTCTGGATTGCGTTCTGACCAATGATTAACCATATCTTCCAAGGTCGCTTTTAAACCTAATTCGGTCAACACTAAAGGATGAAGTTGCTGCATCATTGAACGCACCACAGTCATTAGATGATCACAAATAGTCGCGATAGACACAGAAACTTTACCTATATCAGCCTTGGGGTGCGCAACAGTCACTGCCATTACTTTAATAGCCGTGAGCGA
>CAIVGC010000025.1 GCA_903905335.1 uncultured Methylococcaceae bacterium | reverse complement strand
CCGTGTGGATCACCTGCGAAGAGTATTCGGTTATCTTGGCTCATGTTGTTTGTGATCTATCTACTTATTTATGTTGCCATAAACTCAAAAGCGACGCTATTCAGTATCCATATTAAGATTGAGTTCTTGGCTTAATTTATACAATGCATTCCGTCCTGCGGTGCGATTAAGCAGGATTTATATCATGCATATTCAAAACCATATGAAGTTAAGGCAGCCTGCCTGCCCCCCCCACACTTTTAGTAACGCAACATAACTCTCCATAACTGCTGGGTTGGAACAACCATCAATCCAACCTATACGACACCCCAATCAGTAACCGCTCAAAGTATAACAATGTCCCTAGCTTTCTTAAAAGCCTCTCTAAAATCCAGATAAACAGGTTTATCAGTGATCAACATATAATTTAGCATTTCATGCTGAAGCTGATATTTAATATTTCCTACTGTTAAAGCGCCCACAGCTATGGCATCTTGCGAATTAATTGCGTTAGCTAATGGCGCACCTGAATCAGTTCGCTTAATACCCTCGATACCCAATGGAGGCACAGCATTAACATCACCAACAACTTTTAAATTACGAGCCGATTTCAGCACCTCTGAACTTAATACCTGAACTCCTGCTTTGGCAGCACAAAATATAATATCAACCTCAGCAATCAGCTTAGCTTTATCTTCTTCGGTACGTGCACACTCTCCTCTAAGGCTGCAACCAAAGCGGCGATTAAATGCTTTGGCAATATCTTGAGCATTATCAAGCAATAAATGATCAACTAAAG
Source organism: uncultured Methylococcaceae bacterium (assembly GCA_903905335.1). Taxonomy (GTDB): domain Bacteria; phylum Pseudomonadota; class Gammaproteobacteria; order Methylococcales; family Methylomonadaceae; genus Methylobacter_C. The sequence goes on along the minus strand of CAIVGC010000025.1, from coordinate 12,432 downwards.
CCGTATCAGCACCCGCCAGTGAGGCAATAATTCCAGTCGCAATACCAACGGGCCCAGTTCCGCCAAATACTAACACACGACACTCTTTTAATTCTTTACCATGATGTTCTTTTAAGGCTTGCTCAACACAAGCTACTAAGGCAGCCGCCGTTGTAAAAGCACCACTAGGATCAGCAAAAACAGATACCTCAAAAGGAGGCACCATAGCCTGACGACTGGATTCAAGCATATCCATAGCCAAACCTAAATCGCGACCACCAATAAATATTCCGGTACGTTTTATACCGGCAGGGCTACGTGAAAAAATAGCATCTTGAGTGAGTCCATAAACACTGTCTAATTTGACATTGTTATAAGGCATAAGCACATCGAACCCAGCATCCATAGCCATATTTATATCAAATGGGCTATTGTTTGGCATCGGATCCAGCATGTGAAGAATGCTACGCTTCTCCATTAGAGTTCCTTTATAAATTAATAAGACTAAGCAAAAACCTAAAATTTAACTGCTAGTCTTCATATAGTCTCTAGCAACTTCAAAAGCATGTTCAAAATGCAAATACACAGGCTTTTCACTATTGATCATTTTCTTTAATAACCGATTTTGTGTGTGATATTTAATATTTCCAATTGCTAAAGCACCGATACCGACAGCCTGGCTATTTGATCCTTGAATAGGCGTCCCGTTATGAAAGGCATCAACACCTGCAATGCCAGATGGCGGTACCGCATTGACATCAGCAGCCACTTTCAATTGTGGAGCTGATGCAATCAATTCTGCACTTAACAACTCAATGCCTGCGGCACCTGTTGCAAAAACCACATCAGCAGTCTTCATGTATTCTGCTTTATCACTATCAGCACCGGCTAAAATGGTTATTTTACCATCACCAAACTCGTTACTACATATATCAGCTATATGTTGGGCCTTATCTAATTGTCTGCCAATAATCATGACATTAGCACCTGCTTGAGCTGCAATAACTGCAGCAGCTTGACCTACAGGTCCTGTCCCACCTAAGGCCAAGATTGTTTTGTCTTTTAGTGTGGTATTAAATTTAGTGATTAACTCATATTCCACAGCAGCAACCATACCAGCCGCGGTGGTAAAGGCACCGCTAGGATCAGCAAATACAGACACTTCAAAAGGAGGAACCATCGAGCGCTTTGCAGTTTTCAGCATATCCATAGCCTGCTTAGTATCACGACCACCAATAAAAATACCGGTACGCTTCAAATTTTTTGCACTGCGTGAAAATATAGCATCTTGAACAAGACCCTGAACCTCACTAGCTTCGACATTAATATAAGGCAATGCTGAAACCCAACCCGCATCCATTGCCATATTGACGTCAAATGGACTTAAATTTTTGGCTGTTGTTAACATATGTAAAATAAACGGTTTTTCCATGATTACTCCTTGTTGTGTTTATCAGCTAACAACATAATGTAGAATATTAATATGATAGAACCGCTGACCATAAAGCTGAATTAAAGCTCTAATCAAGAACAGCGTAACTCCAATTATCCAAGCCTATGTTAATAACCTTTTAACCTAGTATAAAAGAAAAAATGTCAGAATCACAATGTACTTACCAATTTAACAAGCTAATCACATCAAAACCTTCTGCCCAATAAAATTTTAATCAGGGTATCTCCAGCCAATATACATTGTTTAAGCTGTTTTTAATGCCCTGCTCCAACATTTGCTTTTAATACACTTAACAAAACATAATTTAATCTTACCAAGCAGATCAGAATGTAGCTTAACAATAGATACTTGGCCTTTTCATGCGCTCCATAATGCGCTAACTATTATTTAAATAATGCCCCAGAATTGAGCATTCAAAGGTGATGCATCCTTATTTAAATGAATACAATCATTACCTTCTCAAAATACTTTTAGGAAAAAATCAAAAGTAATTATATTATCTGTTAGCAATTATAAAGAAAGTCTTCTTTCTTACCTACAAGCTAATCATAGTCTAGCTCCTTATTCTTATAGACACATCAACGTACAAAACTATATGGCTAGTATATCACCACCACCATCAATCAAGGGGCTGTTATGAGTTGGTTTAATCGAACAAAAAAAGCTTCGCTAAGTATTGATATTAGTGCAACGTCAATTAAGTTATTAGAATTAAAACACTTAGAAAATGCTTATCAGGTTGAGCGTTTCTCTATTATTAGCTTACCGAGCGATGCAGCATCTCAGAAAAAAGTGTCGCCAACCATACTTGCTGATGGCATTAAAAAAGCCTTAAGAAATTCTGGATCTTCTTTAAAGCAAGCCGTTGTTGCAGTTACAGAATCGGCAATCATGACTAAAACAATAAGTTTGCCTGCAGCCTTAACTGACGATGAAATGGAGGAAGAACTTATTATGACTGCGGATCAATATTTGCCCTATTCGCTAGATGATCTTAATTTCGACTTTGAAGTGCAAGGGATTAATAAACTTAAGCCAGAAATGGTTGATGTACTTTTAGTGGCTTCGCGCAGAGAAAATGTAGATGATCGCATAGAAGCTCTATCACTAGCTGGATTAAAAGCGTCTATTGTTGATGTCGAAGGATATGCCATAGAAAATGCTTATTCAATATTATCTACGTCGTTTTCAGATACAAATATCGACCAAACAATAGCCATCGTCGATATAGGCTCAACCATGACCTCAGTAACTATTTTATATAATGGCAAGGTTATTTATACCAGAGGCCAAAGCTTTGGGGGCAAGCAGTTGACCGAAGAAATTCAGCGTCATTATGGCCTTACTTATGAAAAGGCCGGCCTATTGAAAAGACAAGGCGGCTTACCCGATAACTATACTGAAACAATACTCGACCCCTTTCAAAAATCATTAGTTCAACAAATTCAACGCGCGTTACAAGCCTTTGCTTCATCTAATACCAATAGAAGTCTAAACGGAATGATACTTGCCGGTGGCTGCGCTTTATTACCCGGCATTGATAAGTTGGTTGAAAGTCACTTAAACATACCTATCAATATCGCTAATCCTTTTAGCAATATGTCGCAATCTCAGTACATCAATACCCAATCTTTATATCAAAACGCACCCTCGTTAATGCTTGCGTGTGGACTTGCATTACGGGGTCTTGACGCATGACAAAAATAAATTTATTGCCTTGGCGCGAAGAGCGGCGCAAACAAAAGCAAAAAGATTTCATTAATGCCATGGAGCTATCAGCTTTGACTGGCATCCTTATTGTTGGTCTCATTCATACTAGCATTGAAGGACTTAAAGCCTATCAAGGACAAAGAAACCAATTGCTACAAAATGAAATCATTATATTAGATAAAAAAATTGTAGAAATTAAGGATATTGAAGAAAAGAAAAAACAATTACAGGCGAAAATCGATTTAATTCAACAATTACAAGAAAGTCGTCCAGAAGCTGTGCATTTATTTGATGAAATCCCAAAAATCACTCCAGACGGCGTTTTTCTTACCAAACTGACTCAATCTGGATCTGAACTTATCTTTGAAGGAAAATCGGAATCTAACGCAAGAATTTCCGCTTTCATGAGAGCCATAGAAGCGTCGCCATGGTTACAAAAACCCAATCTAGCGGTTATTAAATTACCAGATAAACCTTCTACCAATAAAACAGATTCCGAACCATTGAGCGATTTCAATCTTCATGCCTTACAAGGCAAACAAAAAAACGTTTCTGAGACAGGATCTACTTATGAATCTTTCAGAAATTAATTGGGATTTTAACACGGCAGGCAACTGGCCATCAGCTGTTAAGTTATCAATATTAGGCCTAATAGTCCTCACAGTCATAGGGATCGGCTTTTATTACGATACCTCAGATGAATTATCAAGCCTAGATCGTGAGAAGCAAAAAGAACAATCGTTAAAAAAAGAATTCCAAGATAAACAAAAAAAAGCCATAAATTTAAATGATTATCAGGAACAATTAAAACAAATTGAGGCATCACTAAATGAAATGATCCGACAACTACCAACGGAAGAAGAAGTTGCTAGCTTATTGGTCGATATTTCTCAAACAGGTTTGGCGAGCGGCCTCAAATTTAAATTATTTAAACCTGACGCACCCATTAATAAAGATTTTTATTCTGAACTGCCCATCGCAATTCAGGTTGTAGGTCATTACGAAGAGCTAGGCATGTTCATCAGTGGGTTAGCATCACTTCCTCGTATTGTCACTATACACAACGTCAGCATTTTACCTGACGGTAAAGAAGGTAATTTGCTCATGAGCGCTACCATCAAAATTTATAACGAAAGTAAACATTTTATATCAACAGAGGGCGCTAAGAAAAAAAGGAGTAAAAAATAATGCGCCAATATAAATTATTTTTGCATATCTATAGCGGTTTGTGCCTAGTTTTATTGGCATCTTGTGGCAGTAACGATTTTGCTGACTTAAATGCTTTTATTTTGAACATTAAAGCTCAACCCAAAGTTGCCATTGAATCACTTCCTGAACCCAAAGTTGTCGAACCTTTCGTTTTTAACCCAGAAGGGCTTCGTGATCCTTTTAAACCTCTGGTGCAAATTGAACAAAATGAGCTAGCAGAAGTATTTCCAACTGGCGGCATTCAACCAGACATAACGCGTCGCAAGGAAGATTTGGAAGCTTTTTCCTTAGAGGTATTAAAAATGGTTGGAACACTATCGATGAAATCAACCTTATGGGGTTTAGTAAAAGCTGATGACGGCACTATTCATCGAGTTCAGGTTGGTAATTATATGGGTAAAAATTTTGGCAAAATAATTAGTATCAACATCGATAAAATCGAACTCATGGAAATAGTCCCTGATAGACCTGGAACGTGGAGAGAGCAACAAACATCACTGAGATTAATCGAATAATTATGGGAGTCATTAATGAAAACTAGAGAAAATAATATTATGTTCACTAATATGAAACAACATTCATTGATATATAAGCTCTTAGGTTTATTTATATTAATCGCCTCAGGCACTACCGTAAACGCGAGTAACCTAGCTATTTCTGGCCTTACTTATACGATGCTCGCTAGTGACCAATTACAAATTCAAATAGATCTGACTGGCCCCGCTATTGAACCAAAAATTTTCCATACCGATAACCCAGCACGCATTGCTCTAGATTTTTTCGACGTAAAAAATACCTTGGAAAAAAAACCTACACTATTAATCAAGGGCCTGTAACAAGTCTTTATGTTGCTGAAGCAGCAAGTAGAGTACGTATTATTGTTAATCTTCTTGAAGCAACCGCCTTTACTACCAAAATAATGGGTAATAAAGTAATACTCACCTTAAATCATATCCGATCAGACCATACTAATATTGCCTCAAAAACCTCTGCTATTTCAGAAAAACTTCCCGCAGCAAATTTAATTCCTAAACAAACCATTAGTGGCTTTGATTTTAAACGTGGTGATAAAGGTGAAGGTCGCCTACTGATTTATTTAGCAAACCCTAATACTTTAGCTAATTCAAAGGTAGATGCAGGTAAAGTAATCATCAATTTAACTAACACCCATTTACCAGAAAACTTAACAAAAAAATTAGATGTGTCTGAATTTGGAACCCCCATTAAATTTATTGACACTATTTCAACTAATCAAAACACCCAAATCACCATAAGTACCTTAAACGAACTCTATGATTACTCACTATTTCAATCAGAGGGCTTACTCACTATTGAATTTAGACCTTTGAACCATGATGAAAAAGAAGCTTTAGACAGATCGCGTTATAAATATAGTGGTGATCGCTTATCATTAAATTTTCAAGATATAGAAATTCGTAGTGTTATAGCTATTCTTGCCGAATTTACCAAGCAAAACGTAGTCGCAGGTGATGATGTGACTGGCAATATTACCCTAAAGCTGGATGATGTTCCCTGGGATGAAGCATTAGATTTTATAATGATGACCAAAGAACTTGGTAAGTTTGAAAGCGGTAATGTAACCTTAATTTCACCGCTAGATAAAATAAAAGATTATAAGAAAAAACAACAAGAAACAGCCGCCGTCGTTGAACAAATAGATCCGTTAGTCACTGAGTATATTAAAATTGATTATGCTCGCGCAGAAAATATCAGAAATGTACTTAATGGTCGTGATACAGGTGTATTTGGTAGTTGCGGAGCACCGCAATTAACTACACAAGGAGGCGCGGGGCAAATGGGTATGGGTCAAGCCGGAGCCATGAGCGGAATGGGAGCTATTAACCAAGGCGCTATGGGGCAGATGGGAAACATAGCTCAGACTGGAACAATAGCACAAGCAGGACCAGCCTCTCAAGATAAAAATTCAGGATTTGGATTTCTGTCTACTCGTGGTTCTACTGTCGTCGATACTAGAACTAATACCTTAATTGTAAGGGAAACCACAAAGCGCTTAGAGGATATAAAAAAGCTCATCCACAAACTTGATATTCCTGTGCGCCAAGTAATGATTGAAGCACGAGTGGCCATTGCCAGCACTAATTTTACACAAAATCTAGGTGTTAAGTTTGGCACAGCTAATAAAGTCGGCAATTCATTTAATGTTGGCGGCACTCTAACATCAGTCGCACCTACAACGGGGTCTGCGGCTGCCAATAATAATTTATTAGTAGATTTAGGTGCCGCTGCCATAGCGGGGAGTCCTCCGGGCGCTCTAGGTATGACACTTGCGAGTGGCGCAGATTATGTATTAAATCTTGAGCTTCAGGCATTGCAAGCCGAAGGCAAAGCTGAAATATTATCTAACCCACGCGTTATGACCATGGATCGTTGTACTGCGGCAATGATGCAAGGGGTCGAAATCCCCGTAACCACACCTGCTGCATTAGGATCGCCTCCCACAACAACTTATACTCCTGCAGTACTTGAATTAGATGTTACACCACAGATTACGCCTAGCGGATCAGTCATCATGAACTTACTAGTTAAGAAAGATTCTCAAAACCTCACAACTAACCCCGTATCAGGTAACCCCGGCATTGATACTCGACAAGTAAAAACATCTGTATTAGTCGAAGATGGAGAAACAGTGGTTTTAGGGGGAGTTTATGAAAATCAAAACACTGTGGGTAAAAATAAAATCCCATTTTTTGCTGACTTACCTGGCATTGGTTTTTTGTTTACCAATTCAAGCATTAATAAAATCAATAGTGAATTATTAATTTTTATTACCCCAAAAATCATTAAAAATAATGTAGAAACTAATTGATGGTTTCTACTTGGGTCAAAAAAGGGCATAATCGTCATTTTTATGGTTTAATCTTTATTGTTAGAATCGATAGGCAAATTTGCTTTGTGATAATTCGCTTTGATTTATTAAATGCCTCGACAATAAATAAGATTAACTAAGACGATAGTTCTACATAGAACTATTACATTTTAATATTGCCCTAAACGGGGAATTTTAGACCAGCACGGTATTTTGATGACGAGATCAGAGAATATATATTTAGTTGGCCTTATGGGTGCAGGAAAAACCACGATAGGTCGCCAATTGGCAAAATCACTAACAGTGCCTTTTTACGACAGTGACAAAGCCATTGAAGAAAGCACTGGCGTAGATATTCCAACTATTTTTGAATTTGAAGGAGAAGAAGGGTTCAGGGATCGTGAACAAAAAATGATACAGCAACTAACTAAGCTAGAAGGTATCGTAATGGCCACTGGTGGCGGCGCTGTTTTACGTGACGAAAATCGTCGATTATTAAAAGAAAACGGATTTATCGTTTACTTACAATGCTCTGTAGAACGCATATTGGAACGTACACGTAGAGATACTCAGCGACCTTTATTGAAAACTGAAAATCCCAGAGAACGTATAGAAACTTTATTCACAGAGCGTGAGCATCTTTATTTGTCATGCGCTGACTTTATTATTGATACTGGTACACTACAAAGCAAAAATGTGGTCAGTCTAATCTTAGAAGAATACCAATCTGCTAATCGCTAATGTTGATGAAAGAATTACAGGTAGCTCTGGGTGACCGTAGTTACCCTATTTATATTGGCTCTGGCTTACTGAACCAAGAACAACTTTATACGCAGCATATTAAGTCTAAACAAGTTATCGTTATTACTAACACTACCATTGCGCCTTTGTATTTAGCTCAGGTTTTAAATAACTTACAACACTTTACGGTCGAAACACTCATATTACCTGATGGTGAACAGTTCAAAACCTTAGACTATGTCACGCAAATATTTGATAAATTACTAAGCTGTAAATTTAGCCGTAACTCCACACTGATCGCCTTAGGCGGTGGAGTTATTGGTGATATGGGTGGTTTCTCTGCTGCATGTTATCAACGTGGCATCGCTTTTTTGCAGATACCCACCACCCTTTTAGCCCAAGTTGATTCTTCAGTAGGCGGTAAAACCGGAGTGAATCACCCCTTGGGTAAAAACATGATTGGTGCTTTTTATCAGCCGCAATGTGTTATCGCAGATGCTGATGTACTAAATACCTTAGATGATCGACAACTCTCGGCAGGTTTAGCCGAAGTTATTAAATACGGTCTTATCAGAGACATTGAGTTTTTTGAATGGCTAGAAGAAAATATTGAGCATTTATTGGCTAGAGATAAAGAAGCCTTAGCTTTCGCCATTGAAAGATCGTGCCTTAATAAAGCCCAAATTGTCGCTGAAGATGAAACTGAAACCGGCATTAGAGCGACACTGAATTTAGGCCATACTTTTGGTCACGCTATAGAAACAGGCTCAGGTTACGGCACTTACCTGCATGGGGAAGCCGTTGCTATAGGAACTTGTCAAGCGGCAGATCTTTCTAGGAGAAAAGGCTGGCTTACTGATGCTGATGTAGAGCGAATTATCGCCTTATTTAAAAAAGCGCACTTACCTGTTAATCCACCTAAACAACTTGATAGTGATAGATTTATAGAACTAATGGCCGTTGACAAAAAAAATATTGACGGAAAAATTAGACTAATTTTATTAACAGAAATTGGCGTTGCCACCTTACCTATCGGTATTGATACCTTATTATTAGAGCAAACTCTTAATTCCTATGGTAGATGATACCTATACGTATCATATAAATCAGCCAGTTATAAGTCAGAAAAACAATAACTTTACTAGGCTGATCAGTGAAGAACGAACTAAAACACTCGAACTACTTAAGCACCTGCTAAATCATAGCGGCCAGCCATTAGTGATTTGTGGCCCAGAAGGCATTGGAAAATCAACATTACTTAAAGTGCTACAAGAGCAAACTATAGCTAAGTGGAGTTTTTGCATGATAGTCAGCTCAGCCGATTTAAATTTCGAAAAGCTGCAATTATCGATTATGCAAGCCATCAATCAAAGTCATTCAAACAAACAAAGTCAAAGCTTATCTAATCTTTTTCAACAACTGAAAAACCAACATAAGAATCTTATTTTACTGTTTGATGATGCAGGAACTTTAGCCCCAGGACTTATTAATCAAACGATAGCTCTTGCAAAGCAACATTCGGCTCTGCGGCTTGTTTTTGCTTTAACTCATCAAGAGTTAGAGTTAAGAAATAGTTCTGATACGACTATTAATGAAGGGAATTTTATTGAAATCCCAGCCTTAACTGAGCAACAATGCGCTGATTTTTTGTACCAAATTGCCTATATTCCACAAACACAACTTACTGTTAAAAACATTAACGATGAGTTGATAACAACTATTTATCAAGAAACACAAGGCATCCCTGGGCAAATGATAGCCAAATTCCCTACTATTGATGATTATAAAAATAATACTAACACACTAAAGGCACTTGTTGTTGCTGTCATGGTATTGATAGTCTTAGCCTTTTTTACACAGTGGTTTAGCAATTCTAACTACAATACTAAACGCCTATCAGTCACAGAAGAACTGAAATTAACCAACACTAAAACTGGTTTACTGGAATAAACGATCATCACAAGACTTCATGCTTAGCATGAAACTACTCACACAACTTTACAAGCCAACTCATGACAGCATTAAAAAACGACATCTTTATCAAAGCTCTATTAAAACAACCCATTGATCGCACGCCCGTTTGGATGATGCGTCAAGCCGGACGGTATTTACCAGAATACCGAAAAATCAGAGAACAAGCAGGTAGCTTCTTAAATTTGTGTACTAATCCTGAATTAGCGTGTGAAGTTACCTTACAACCTCTACGACGCTTTGATTTTGATGCTGCCATTTTGTTTTCAGATATATTAACTATCCCCGACGCTATGGGCCTAGGTCTTTACTTTACTGAAGGTGAAGGCCCAAAATTTAAAAGCCCCATTGTTAGCGCTGCCGACATAAAGAAACTACCAATTCCTGACCCAGATATTGATTTACGTTATGTTGTTGATGCGGTGCGCTTGATTAGAAAAACCTTACAAGGTAGCGTGCCCTTAATCGGTTTCTCAGGGAGTCCTTGGACTTTAGCTACCTATATGGTCGAGGGCGGCAGCAGCAAAAGCTTTCAAAAAGTGAAAGGTTTAATGTATGAGCAACCTAAATTAATGCATGAAATGCTAGATAAACTAGCATTATCTGTCGCCAGTTATTTAAATGCACAAATTGAAGCTGGCGCTCAAGCGGTCATGTTATTTGATACTTGGGGCGGCATGTTGAGCTCTGAAGATTATATTGAATTCTCATTGTATTACGCCAAACAAGTTCGATCATTGCTTAAAACTGATGTAGCCGGACAACAAATCCCCACCATTTTATTTACCAAAGGTGGGGGTTTATGGCTAGAGACTATGGCTGATAGTGGTTATGATGCCTTAGGTTTAGACTGGCAAACTGACATACAAAAAGCTAGAGCCAGAGTCGGCGATAAAGTTGCTTTGCAAGGTAATATGGATCCCGTTTCACTGTATGCACAACCCGAAATCATCGTTGATAAAGTTAAAAATATTTTACATAAATACGGCAATGGTTCAGGTCATGTATTTAATCTAGGACATGGTATTTTACCCGACATTAATCCTGATCATGTTAAAGCCATGGTTGATGCCGTTCATAATTTCAGCCCAGCCTATCATCGCTAAGCATTCAGGAAGTCGTTATGAACTTATTAAAATCTGTACTCATTATTGCCTTATTTAGTACCACCGTAAGAGCTGAACCACCTAAACCGGTAAACATTACCGTCTACAGAAGCCCTAGCTGTAGCTGTTGCGGCAAGTGGCTAGATCATTTAAAAGCTAATAACTTTAATGTAAAAGACATAATGACTGAAGACGTGCTAGCCATTAAACAAAAATCTGGCGTTAGCGATAATTTAGCATCTTGTCATACCGCATTAGTCGATCATTACGTCATTGAAGGACATGTGCCTGCGAACGACATCATGAAATTACTAAAATCTAAGCCTAAAGTAATCGGCCTAGCCGTTCCCGGTATGGTAAACGGGTCGCCTGGCATGGAAATGGGTGAACATAAAAACGCTTATGAAGTAGTGAGTTTTGATAAAGACCAAAAAACGGCTGTTTTTAGCAGTTATGCAGAATCGAATAATTAACTCATGCTACCCAGTATTTTGATTGTTTAAAAATACTCAGCGGCGAATACTTTAAGCTTATTCAATTCACAAAACGCTTGCAGCATAGCGCATATTTTTATCTCAAAGTGAACGTAGAAAGATCAGCAGAGACTGTTGATCTTTCTGTGCAATAAACCCAACATAGTACCGAGCATAACTTGAGTTGCAAAAAGATACGATCTAGGCAACGCTCAATTATTCAGTTACAACATTCATTTACGCACAAAAAGCCTCAACCTGTTTCAAAATACTCGGTGCATCTAAACCACAAACAGCCAATAACTCTTCGCGTGTACCTTGTTCGATAAAGCTATCAGGCAAGCCTATATTTAAGACTGGCATCAATATGCGTTGCGCTTGTAAGAAGATGTTAACTGCACTGCCTGCACCACCGGCAATAACATTTTCTTCTATAGTTACCAAGACATCATGGCTTTTGGCCAATTCTAATAATAACTGCTCATCAATAGGTTTGATAAAACGCATATTAACCACAGTTGCGTTAAGTTGTTTACCTACGCTTAAGGCTGGAGTAACCATGCTGCCCCATGCTAAGATGGCAATACGACTACCTTGGTGACGAATTTCAGCTTTACCAATAGCAAGTGCGTCTAAATCTGCTTTTACAGTGGCACCAGGGCCTTTGCCGCGAGGATAACGCACCGCAGCGGGACCTTCATGCAAGAAACCGGTAGTCAGCATTTGACGGCATTCGTTTTCATCCGCTGGTGCCATGATCAGCATATTCGGAATACAACTTAAATAACTGTAATCAAAGCTGCCAGCATGAGTGGGGCCATCTGGGCCTACTAAGCCTGCGCGATCTAAAGCAAATAACACATCCAGATTTTGCAGAGCAACATCATGAATTAACTGATCATAGCCGCGCTGTAAGAACGTCGAGTAAATTGCGACTACGGG
>CAIVGC010000024.1 GCA_903905335.1 uncultured Methylococcaceae bacterium | reverse complement strand
TAAAGCGCGCCGTCGATTTCATCGCGCTTTTTTAACTGATGTTTACTACTGCAAAACTGAGTAAAACAGCATCTTGTACGCAACTTGATAGAATGAATAATCCTAGATTAGATGACGCATGAGGATTCTTTAAGTTCTTTGATCAATTAATGATCTATGCTTGTCTACGCGAACGTTATAAATAACAAATATTATAAGCAGTGTTGCGAGAATCATTGACGATCCTACAGTACCAAAGCCTAGTCCACCTTGTTCAATGGATTTTGTGAGTAAGTCTCCAAAAGTCGCCCCAAAAGGCCGCGTCAGAATGAAGGCTAACCAAAACAACATGATTTTGTTAAGTTTAGTAAGGTACGAGGCGTAGGCAATTAATGCAATAACACCACCAACAAGCATAGCGCCACCTAAAAATCCTAAACCTGAATCATCAGCTAAAAAGTCACCTAATGCGGTACCTAGTGTATTTGAAAACAATATAGCCGCCCAATAGAAAAGTTCAGCTTTGATGGTTTTGATGTTACTAACGGATAATGATTTTTCAGTGTATCCCCAAATAGCCAACACTATTAACAGGCCAGACGCCAAGATCAGTGAACCATTTGCATAACCTAAACCTAACGTTCGATCCATATAATCAGATAGGGTTGTCCCTGCTGTACTAGTTGTTAGGATAACTGACCAATAAAGCACCGGATGAAACTTATTTACTAAAAGCTGAATACCCAGTGTGATTAAGAATAAGCCTAGTAAGATAATAGAACTAATGGCGTAACCTATATTCATGGTCATGGACAAAAGATCACCTGCAGTCTCACCTAGTGTGGTTGCACAAATTTTCATGATCCAAAAGCTAAGCGTAATTGACGCGACTTTATTCATGGTTTATCCGAATATTATGTAAATTTAGGTGCCTCATGCAGATTTAGAGCTAAAGATTTGGTACGGGAATGCTGATATATTTACGATAGGCTTCATAGCAAATAAACCATAGTGAATAAACAGTAATACGTCCCCAGAAATCAACAAACACGAGGGTGTCCGGTGTGTTGCTGATCATATCAAAATAAGCCATCAGAAGAAATGCGGGAATATTAATGCTAATAAGTGATAGAACTAGCCACTTTACATAGGTGGTTGTAGATACATATTTTAAATAGATGGCAAAGCCAATGAACCATAAAGAGTAAACGGTAAAGCGCCCCCAAAAATCAATAAATACCGCTGATTTTGGGTCAGTACTTAGTAAATGAAAATAAGCCATAATTAAAAATAGTAACGTATTTACAACGACTAATAACGATAGCAAATACCTTATCATTTTCTTTTGTGTTAATTTCATACTGAGTCCTAGGGTTCTAAACGAAACGGGAGTTGGTTAAACCTGAGCTTACTGTGCAAAATAATATGACAATCGTCACAAGATCATCAAAAATTCAGCTATATAAAAATATCCTCGTCAAGGATACTCTGTAAGTAGCATTTGTAACTACTTTCTGTTCAGCATATGGGCAGCACAAGATATTTCGTGCTCAGTCACGCCCCCTCATTAACTTGTTATTCTTCTCATCCAGACACTTTTGTTGAGTAATTCTTGAGCATTTGGTGTGATCCCCTTTGTTGCGAGGTAACTCGCATACTGGGCAAAATACCGTATCTTGTTTTTGAGATTTCGATGATAACCAAGACATATTACTCAACAATACCGCACGTGTTACGCGAGCCATCAACCCTATCGCGCATTTGTTTTCCTGGCTTAAAGTGTATGGCTGCCTTTATCGGCAAGCATACTGATTCACCTGTTTTTGGATTACGACCAAGCCTTGCTGGTCGATGATGTAAATTAAAGCTTCCAAAGTCACGAATCTCTATTCGTTCATCCTTTATTAATGCATTAGCCATATGCGATAACATGCAGTTCATCGCCGACTCTACGGCTAGAGAGTGAAGCGAAGATCCCTTGGTTATTGCACTTATTAGTTCTGATTTTGTCATCAATATACTCATACAGTTAATGGTTGTATTTTAACACTAGATCTTAATTTTGATACTTCTGGGTAAATGTTGGCCAGTGTGAATTTAAAAGAAATCGCTGGAAAAGCCAACGCTATCGTCTCTAGTGTTAAAAATGACGTCAATTATTCCGACAACAAGATTAGCGAAACTCATAAGGCGATAGGGATAGATCGGCAAAAAACAGTTGAAAATCAACTATTATCAGTTTTTTAAAATTTATGAAATAACATTTTTAAAATTACTGGTAGTTTGATTGCAGCTGTTTATTAAAGAGATAGCCCGTTAAATCGCCATAAAGAACAGTATAAAAGAGAGCTAGACTTAGAACAGTAGTTATAGGTTGAGAGGCATTATTGAAATCCATGACCCAAATAATATCGATTGCTTCATAAGCAGGTAATTTAGATTAACAATTTTGTTAGTCTAAATGTATTTCATTTTTGCATGGACCAAAGGTCACTTTAGAGTTATCACCCTGTTGTGCTACAGAAAAAATGTAGCACAACAGGGTGATAAGCCAATTTGCTAGTGCACCAAGGCATAATTTGCGTCAGAATTAAAACCAGGCTGTCCTTCTAAATTATAAATACCCCATTCGCGTCTTTTTATTATTTTCAGGTATCGTAAAATTATCAGCAAGAATTACATGTTGCCCCACCGATTGCCCTCTATTTCTTAAAGCAGCGCTCCCAGCAGCGGAAATTAATTGACGTTGTATCACTCTAGGTTCTAGATTACTCTCAATTATTTTTTCAGTTACTGAAGGTGATAATTCTTCAGTAAACCTCTCGCCCCATTTGTGATTACGACGTATTTTTTGATAAATCGATTTCAAAACATTTTTCATTTCCTCATGAGTAGGAGGTTTAATATCAAGTATAGTAAAACGAGAAATAATTGAGTTTGGAAGTGCATCTAGCCTATTAGCCGTGGCTATCCAAAAAATGTGAGAGCAGTTTGTACTGATTTCTAAAGCCTCATTAACAAACACCGCCGCTGTATCCTTTTCAAGAAGTTGATGCAGTGGATCTAATGTTGAATATCGCTTATCACCTCCTGACTTACATAATTCATCCAAAACAATGAGAGGATTTGCACGTTTCCCCTGAGCAAGAGAATGTATCAAGCGGCCTGGCCTAGCTTCTGACCAACCAGATGACATGCCGCTCAATACAAAGCCTGCTGTCATGCCCGACAAACTAATGACCTCACAATGCGTTGACACTATTTTGGATAACTCTTCACAGAAACTCGTCTTTCAAATGCCTGGCGGCCCTGACATCAGAAGTGGATTAGCAGCGAACCACCACTGATCTGGACATTCAGTCAAAGCAAATTCTTTCCTGTAGAAATCGATAACCGCAGCAAAATTTGGGAAAGCCCTCTGTAACTTATCGAGTTTTTCAAAAATATCAGCCTGCAACGTAGCCAATGGTAAAAATCCCGCAGTATCGCCCAAGTAATTCAAAATACGTTGATGATTGTTAGCCAAGTTACTTCTTTTTTGATGATCTTTAACTATGGCATCCATCAGCGATATATCGAATACCTCTATGACCTCGGGAATTTTAGAAAAATTGATTTCAGGTTCCGTGAATTCAACTTTACCCTTTAAATAGTGCCGGAATTGATTGTTTTTTTCGTGCAAATACATTTCATTCTATTGGTTAAGTAGAGCAGGAACATCGTTGATGCTCAGCTCTGTGAATTTTACATCACTAGATTTTTAATCTGCTTTGTATAATCATCAGTCACATCTTTATGATAGATTACAGAATTTACCGTGCACCAATGCTGCCAGACAAAAAGTCCGTCTTCGCTGCTACCAGGCATTCCAAGAAGATTATAAAGTCTTCCACTCTTTGTAGTAATTTGTCTGTTTTTTGGGCAAAATTGCTGTATTGCTGAGGTTACGCGTCCGTTACGACCTGGTATAAATCCAATTAGGTGATGACTTATATCGCGATTAGAAAAAATAGCTTCGAAAATCGACCAACAAATTAAATTTTCCGTCGGACGTGAAGCTACGGATTCTGCTCTGTGAATGAAGGGCCATCCATCATTTTGTGACATATTTTTTTTCTCTCTTATTAGGCACATGTGCCTACATTTAAAAATCAGTTGTTATTAGATATTTTATTTAATGCACATCGTTACAAATGATCAACAGATGTTCAGACGTCTGGCGTAAGCATTAAAATGAACTAGAAAAAAGGAAAAAATCCCCAAGCATTCTTTTAATTATTTTGATCCTGTTCGTC
>CAIVGC010000023.1 GCA_903905335.1 uncultured Methylococcaceae bacterium | reverse complement strand
GGTCAGCCCATGTGATTAAAATTTCTTCAAAGAGAGATTGTTTGTTAATCGTTGTCTCCAAAAGTCTTTGTCTCATCAGCAATAAATCATATAGATTATATAATCTTTTTGGTTCAATTGTTTTAGCTAATGATTGTAAATGTTCTTTTAGATCTGGATTATATAGATCATCTGCGTTGATTGGATAACGACATTTTATTAAATCGATAAGCCAAGTTGTTATCCAATTTGTTAAATGAACTTGTGATAGTTTAAACCAGTTTTCAGCCACCAAGACTGGATGGATACGTTGCCTACTAATACTCATCCACGCTTCGAAGCAATCATTTCTAATGCTTAAGATATTCTCATTTGCATACTGTAATGCCAATAAGGGTGATCCTTGGGCTAGGTTAAGCAATATACTAACATTCTCTTGTTTAGTGTGTTGTTTTAACCAGTAGTTAATAATGAAGTTATCTGGCTGATTAATAGCTAATTTCTGGCAGCGACTAACAATGGTTGCTGCTAAGCGACTGGGTTTGTCGGTAATTAGTATAATCACAGTTCGTTCTGTTGGTTCTTCCAGATATTTTAGGAAGGCATTGGCTGCCGCGTTATTCATAAGCTCGGCAGGATTGATAATAATGACGCGATATTTATCAAACTGAGGCTTTAAAGTTAGGCGAGATATCAGCTGACGGATTTGTCCGATAGTAATGGTTTTACCGGGTTCTTCAGGTAGAAGTTCAATAAAGTCAGGGTGTGATTGTGCTTTAAATAGCAAGCAACTTTTGCAATGTTCGCATGCCAAGCCGTTATCATGTGGCTTAGCACATAGCAAAGCGCTTGCATATTGAGTAGCCAGTTGTAACTTACCTAGACCTTTGTTACCACTAATGAGTAAGGCCTGTGGGACACGGTTTTGAGAGCTATAATCACATAGATGCTGCCATTGAGGCTGTAGCCAAGGAAGTATGCTCATTTTAATAAGGGCTGAATTAAATCTATAAGCGCTTTTTGTACATCAATAAGTGGTTGATTGGCTTTAATAAGCTTAATACGTTCAGGGTTTAGTTCTAATTGTAATAGATAAGCGCGCCTGACCTGTTCAAAAAAGTTTGTTTTTTCTGATTCAAAGCGGTCGAAAGCACTACGTTGCCAAGCTCTTTCTAAACCGATTTCAACAGGCGCATCTAGTAATATGGTTAAAT
The DNA here is from genome assembly GCA_903905335.1 of uncultured Methylococcaceae bacterium. Taxonomy (GTDB): domain Bacteria; phylum Pseudomonadota; class Gammaproteobacteria; order Methylococcales; family Methylomonadaceae; genus Methylobacter_C. Next base: position 4,532 of record CAIVGC010000023.1, on the reverse strand, counting down.
CTGGCCTTAATGATCCTTGTACCCAATTTTCTAAGGTTTCAATAGTGCTAATGCGCATATTTCGACCGCCGCCTTGGTAAGCGTAGGTAGCATCAGTAAATCGATCGCAAATCACCCAAGTACCCTGAGCTAAAGCAGGTTCTATTACATGTTTGATATGTTGAGCACGAGCAGCAAATATGAGTAAGAGTTCAGTGGTTTCTGAAACTGCTTCGCTGTCATTGTCGAGCAATAACTTGCGAATTTTTTCAGCGAGTGTAGTTCCGCCTGGTTCACGAGTAACGACAACAGGGATGTCATGCTCTTGTAAGTAGCTCTTAATGAATAGCAGATTAGTCGATTTACCTACGCCTTCTCCACCCTCTAAGGTGATGAACTTTCCTCTTATCATGGTTTCTTCCTTTGAAAATTATCAACAGCTAGATTATGCTCTTCTAAGGTTGCAGAAAAAACATGAGTGCCATCGCCGCGCGCGACAAAATAAAGATTGTTACTACTGTCTGGGTGTAGAGCCGCATTAATAGCTGCTTGTCCTGGCATGGCAATAGGCGTAGGTGGTAGACCCTTTATAATATAGGTATTGTAAGGTGTGGCAGTTTTTAAATCAGTATGAGTAATATTGCCTTGGTAGCTGTCATTCATGCCATAAATGACTGTAGGGTCGGTTTGTAATAGCATACCTGCTTCAAGGCGACGGCTAAATACACCAGAAATTAAAGTTCTTTCTGTAACGGCCGCAGTTTCTTTTTCAATAATAGAGGCTAAAGTTAGTGCTTCGTAGGGGTTTTTTAGCGACAAGTTATCGGCTCTATTTTTCCACTCTTGTTCGAGTATCAGTTGCATTTTGTTGTAGGCTCTTTTTAAGAGTTCTACATCTGTACTGTGTTTCTCAAAAAAATAAGTATCAGGAAAGAATAGGCCCTCAGGACGAGGAGCGGTTATGCCTAGTTGCGCCAATATTTGTTCTAGGGCATTGGTATTTATGCTGTGCTCAAGATTGTGGTTATTTTTAACTGCTGCTAAGAGTTCTTTAAACGTCCAGCCCTCAGGGAATGTAATGGCGTAATGTTTAGTTTTGCCTTTTACAAACAAATCTATTATTTCAGGTAGAGTTAGGTTTGAAGTTAACTCATATTCACCAGCCTTGAGTTTATTGGTCGTTTTGTTGAAAATGGTAATGACTCTAAACCAAAAAGGTTTAAAAATTACATGTTGCTCAAATAGCTTATTAGTAATTTGTTTAAAAGAATCACCTTTGCTGATTTCAATAGTAACTGCATTACAGAGGACTGCCGGTTGATATAAGGCTTTTTGATAATCTAGACAAAGCCAGCCAATAAGAATGGCAAATGAAAGCGCTAATGTCATTATGCAAACTTTTATAGAAACTACACAGCGTGAGTAGTTGATAAGCTGTTTTAATTTAAAGCGCAAGAATTGATCGTATAGGTTCTTATAGAAAACTATAGAATTAAGCTTTTGATCAGTAATAGGCAGTTTCTTCTTAGCTTGTTCGTCTTGTAATTGAGCTAACCACGCTTGAATTTTTAGTGTTTTCTCGCCTACGGGGAAGTGTTTTGTTGCAAGTTCCGTGATAGGCCAAATATCGATAATGGAATTACAGACAAAGATTTCATCGGCCGTTAAAATATCTTCTTGGCTAAAATCATGCTCAATTACAGTAAGTTGATGATTAGCGCAAAGTGTCATGATGATACTGCGCATAATGCCAGAAACACCCGATAAAGTGAGTGCTGCGGTATAAATGATATCGTCTTTAATATAAAAAAGATTAGTCATTGTACCTTCAATGACATGATTATTAAGGTCAAGTATGATGCCTTCTTGAATGGCAGGATCAAACCATTCTGATCGTGCTAAGACCTGTTCAAGTCGGTTAAGATGTTTGATACCCGCTAAGGCAGGATTTAAGCCTAAACGAATATCACAAAATCGGGTGTGGATACCTTGATTTTTATAGCTATCAGGATATTCAGGGTAGGGATGTATGCTTAAAACACGAGTCGTTTTAATAGACTCAGGTTGGCGATAGCCGCGTCCACCGACGCCACGCGTCAGTATGATTTTAAGTACAGCTTTATCGTAGTTCTTGGCAAGTTCCTCTACTTCTGTGGTTAGTAGTTCAGTGCCGGGGTAGGGGATTTTAAGGCGAGTACAATCTTTTTCTAGTCGCGTTAAATGGTGATCTAAAAAAGTAGCTTGCCCATTAATAATGGCGATGGTTTCAAATAAACCATCGCCATATTGAAAGCCTCTATCTGATGAATCAATTTGATGGCTATAAAGGCCATTAATTAGCATTTTAGGTAGAGACACGATAAGCGCGCCTTTATGTTATTCGTAGCGTTTAAAAACCAAAGAGCCGTTAGTGCCCCCGAAGCCGAATGAATTAGACATGGCAATGTCAATCTTCATATTTCTAGCGATATTGGGGACATAATCGAGGTCACATTCAGGATCTTGATTATCAAGATTGATAGTAGCAGGAGCAATTTGATTCTGGATGCTCAATGCAGTAATTACCGCTTCAATACCACCAGCAGCACCTAACATATGACCAATCATCGATTTTGTCGAGCTAATGGCGACGTTATAGGCATGTTCACCTAAAGCGGCTTTCATAGCCTGTGTTTCGCCTATATCACCTGCAGGGGTTGAGGTGCCGTGAGCATTAATGTAATCAACATTATCAGCGTTAACACCGGCATCACGTAAAGCGTTAACCATGCATCTTGCCGCACCTTCACCGCCTACTGAAGGTGTAGTCATGTGATAAGCATCACCGCTCATACCATAGCCGACTAATTCAGCATAAATTTTTGCGCCACGCGCTTTAGCATGTTCTAATTCTTCAAGGACCACAACCCCAGCGCCATCACTCAATACAAAGCCGTCACGGTCTTTGTCCCATGGTCTACTAGCTGCTTGAGGATCATCATTTCTGCGAGATAAGGCTTTTGCGGAAGCGAAGCCGCCCATGGCAGTGGGTGAAGTGGTGCAGCGTTCTGCGCCACCTGCTATCATTACGTCAGCATCGCCATATTTAATCAAACGTGCAGCATCACCAATATTATGAGTGCCTGTGCTGCAGGCGGTAACAATGGCAAAGTTAGGGCCTTTTAATCCATATTTAATAGAAAGGTTCCCTGAAATCATATTAATAATGTTGCCAGGTACAAAAAAGGGTGAAATTCGGCGAGGGCCGCCTTTTTCATAAGTGGCGTAGCATTCTTCAATGCCAGTAATGCCGCCTATGCCTGCGCCTATTGCAACGCCAATTCGTTCAGCATTTGCTTCTGTAATTTCAATTCCAGAGTCTTCAATAGCTTGAGAACCAGCTGCTATACCATAATGGATAAAGCCATCCATACGTTTTGCGTCTTTTTCAGGAACATACTGGCTAACGTCGAAGTTTCTTATGACGCCGCCAAAGGTGCTGGCAAAGGGAGAAATATCAAAGGAATCTATAGCGCTGATACCGCTTTTGCCGTTAATAATACCATCCCAGGTTTCTGAGACTGTATTAGCTAAGCAAGTGACTGCGCCTAATCCAGTTATTACAACTCGACGTTTGCTCAATTTAATGTACCGTAAGAAAAGTTAAGAAGGGATAAATGGTAAGTGATTTAGTGGATGACTGTAGTTCATCCACTAATATCAATGTTTACGCGTTTTTTTCTACGTAATTGATAGCTTCTTGAACAGTAGTAATTTTTTCAGCTTCATCATCTGGAATTTCACATTCAAATTCTTCTTCAAGAGCCATGACGAGTTCAACTGTGTCCAGAGAATCTGCGCCTAGGTCATCTACGAATGAAGCATCGGTAGCGATATCTTCTTTAACGCCCAGTTGCTCTGCAACAATCTTTTTTACTCGTTCTTCAATTGTACTCATAATTATTTTTCCTCAAACAGTGTAAGCGTTCATTATCTAGTGTGAAACTTACAAAAGTATTGTTATTAATTTTACTAGAAATCTCGTTTCCGGTAATTCCAGACGGCGGTGAATTATACTTTATATTGAGACAAAGTCACAACATTAAGGCATGAACATGCCACCATTGACATGTAGAGTTTCACCGGTGATATAACTAGCACCGGCAGAAGCCAAAAATGCAACAGCATGGGCAATTTCTTTAGCCTCGCCTAAGCGAGACAAGGGGATTGATGATAATAAGGTATTTTTAACGTCATCATTCAATTCCCGGGTCATATCGGTATCAATAAAACCAGGTGCTACGGTATTAACGGTTATGTTGCGAGAACCAACTTCTTTAGCCATTGATTTGGTAAAGCCAATCATGCCGGCTTTTGCGGCGGCATAGTTTGCTTGGCCAGCATTACCGGTAGAGCCTACAACAGACGAAATATTAATGATACGTCCGGTTTTGACTTTCATCATGCCGCGTAATACGGCTTTACTCATACGAAAAACAGACGTTAAATTGGTGTTGATAATATCATCCCATTCATCATCTTTCATGCGCATCAATAAGTTATCTCGAGTGATG